>NZ_JACJEZ010000009.1:0-121768 GCF_014164365.1 Pseudoalteromonas sp. SG43-6 | reverse complement strand
CAAAAATCTACTCAATTCAGATTTTATGTCAAGGCTTACCAAGCGCTCTGGTCGCTTAAAACTTACAGCTTATGACTTATAGCTTTAAATCAGTTCATCAAACAAATCAAATAACTTATCTAGCTCTTCGATGGTGTTGTAATGCATGCAACCAATGCGTACAACGCCGCCAGTATCCAATACACCCAATTGCTTGCATAAGCCCTGAGCGTAGAAGTTACCATCCCACACACATATATGTTGCTTACCTAAAAACTCAGACACCTGACGTGGCTCAAGCCCTGCAAAGGTTAAAGCAAAAGTTGGGGTACGTTCAGCTAAACGATCTAAATCATCAATACCAAATAGTTTGATCTTAGGATAGTTAACTAGTCGAGTAAGGAAGTACTCACTTAACGCCATTTCATGCTGTTTAGTTTTTGCAAAAGCAGAAGCTAATTTATCGCGGCGTGAATAGCTACCATCAAGCTCACTAATATCTGCAATGTAGTCAACAGCAGCAATTAAACCTGCGAGTGCTTCAAAGCTTTGCGTGCCGGTTTCCCAGCGCCCAGGAATAACATCTTTGGCAGGCTCGACTTTGTATGGTCGAAACTCTTCAAGGTGCTCACGCTTACCGTACACCATACCTAAATGTGGGCCGAAAAACTTATACGCAGAGCAGGCCAAAAAATCACAATCAAGTGCTTGAACATCAATCAGCTCATGTGGCGCATAATGCACAGCATCCACATACACCAAAGCACCTACGCTATGAGCCATTTCAACAATGCGTTTAATGTCGTTTATAGAGCCGGTAGTGTTTGATGCATAAGTAACGGCTACTAATTTGGTTTTAGTACTCAGTAAGCTTGTAAAATGCGCTAAATCTAAGCTGCAATCAGCTTCGTTAATCAATACAGTATTAACCTTTGCGCCTTTATCTTCTGCAGCCTGCTGCCAAGAGGATACATTTGAGAAGTGATCTGCATTAGTCACGATAATCTCATCACCCGCTTGCCAATCACGAGAAATCGCACGGCTAAAGCTAAAAGTAAGGCTAGTCATATTCGCACCGAATACAATTTGATCGCGCGATGGGGAATTAAGTAAATCAGCAGCTGCTTGACGCGCATTGGCCATTAACTCAACGGTTTTATCGCTTGAAAAAAACGCGCCGCCTAAGTTAGAGTTGTAATAACCTAAGTAAGCTGACATTGCACTAAGCACTGATTGTGGTACTTGCGAACCACCCGGGCCATCTAAAAATATTGGCGATTTACCCGCAACTTGTTGCATAAGTGCCGGAAACTGACGACGAAGTTTAGTTAAATTCATTATCATTCCTTAAGCCGTTAGTACGAAACAATCTAGGTAACCGTCTTTACTTGCATCAATCTTATTCATCGGCGTGGCGTTGTGCCATACTTCACGGTCGTTGATTAATGCAAACATACCGTCTTTAATTTCCATTTTAAAACACGGCTCAGCTTGTTTGTTTTCATAAACAAGTAATTCACCACCTTCTAGATTTTCATGTGATACACCACAAATACATACATGATCAAAGCCGTCTTGGTGAATACCTTCTGGCGCCGGTGGCGTGTCGCTTTCAATTGCTAGCATTCTAAACTGGTGGATCTCAATATCACGGTCTTCGTCTATACCTGTGATAGCACGAAACTCATTAACGATACTTTTCATGCCTTCACTTTGCAGTAAGCTTGACTCTAAGTTCTCGTAAGTACGCTCAACATTACCTTGAAAGGTATTAATTGAATCATCTTGTACAAAGGCTTTAGTGGCTTGTAGTTTTAGTTCGCCACCTTGTGCTTTGATCACTGAATAGCGGCGTTTACGAAACGCACCATCGGCGTACGGATTAGCAGGTAGATTAGCAAATGATGGCTTGACTGCCTCGATATGAGCTTGGTTTACAAAACGAAGTTGTAATAGGTTCTGGTTGTTTAATGCTGTCATAAAATATCACCTAAAAAATAAGAGACTAACTCATAAATATTGAAGGGGATTTTAATGCAAGTAGAGAGGATTTTTTGCGTCTTTATTTAATAAAAGGAGTTTAAAAGTATAAAATTAAGATCCAAATGTGGGTTTTATTGAATTTTTAATTTAAAAATAAAAACGACCACGTGGCGTGGTCGTTTTATCAACTACAAAAAGTATTCAATAAACTTAAGGTGTTGTTTCTACAAACTCAACATTTACTTCGCACGACTCTGTGATTGGACCTACCTCATAATAGTCAGTTGAGTCCCAAGTACCATCACAGCCTGTTACGCTTACAACTTCATAACCACTATCAGTGGTATAAATTTATCCCGCGGCTTTCACCATCTGATTATAGAAAGTTAGATTCACTAACACTACCGTTGCCAGTAACGTTCACAGTAACACTGTAGTGTACTGAATACGAAATATTGTAATAACCTTGGTTATCACGTAAATCATCTAAATAACTAACAGTACCACTGCTTAGCGGATTATAATCAAAGTCCAACCTTGCTGATTTATCAGCAATAGCTTCTATTCCACTAATAGTCTCTAATGCATTCTGTCTAGAATAGACGTCTGTTAAATTGCTATTATTACTAAAATCTAGAGTCGTAATTGGAGAGTTATTCACCTGCAGCCAGTATAAAGACGTCATCTCACTTATATTTAGCTGTTCAAGCTGATAATTACCAAACAAATCCAGTGATAAAATTAGCTCAGGATTAGCAATTGACGATAAGTCACTAATACCTGATTGATATATTCCTAGTCTTGATAAATTAGTAAAAGACGAAAAATCAAAACTTGTATAATTAGCTCCACCTATCGTTAAACTTGATATGTGATAGACCTGTGACCATGGCACAAGTGATTGCTCAATACCTTCGATACTTAATGAAGTCAAGCTTTGTAAAGCTGAAAAATCTAGATTATTTATTGAGGTATACGAAATGCTAAGGCTTTCTAAATTAACGAGATTTGTTAGGTTAAGCACTGAAACCCCCATTTTACCAATATCAAGGCGAGTTAATTTCGTTAAATTGGTGACATCAAGCTCTGTTACCCCCGTTTGCCCCCATAAAAACGCATTTCTTAGCTCTGTTAAATGCCCAATATTGAGTTCAGTTAAGCTACCACTATTAATTGCTAAGTACTCTAACTGAGTGTTAAAGATTAGGTCTAGCTGATTTAACTCTATGCCTTGTAAGTCTAAATGCACTAATTGTGTTTGATTAGATAAATCAATCTGAGTCAATGGCATATCATGCAAAGTTAAATACTGCAGTGAGGTATATGCAGATAAGTCAATATCTGAAAGATTTTGTCCACTCAACTCTAGGCGAGTAATTAGACTAGAGTCGTAAAATTGAATAGATTCTATTTTTGTTTGCTGCTCAGAACCATAGTTATAACCATTAGAAAACTCTGTTAATTGCTCAAAAGCAGATAAATCAAGATGGGGACCCAAGTTTAAGTCTGAGAGTTCAAGAATCTGTAAATTAGGCAAGGCCTCTAGACCGGCTAAAGACGTAATCTCACCATAGTTGTTCCACAGGCAATTTAATTCAATCACACTCTCTAAGCTTGTTTCACCTGAATTATCAACACACATTGCAAGCGCAGGATCTGTAATATTCGCTTGGGTAGATAACGGAATAAGCTCTTTAAACGTTACATCAATTTGACAGCTTTCTTTCACATAAGGGATTCTATAATCACTGCCATCTTCATAGCCGTCACAACCTGAAATACTATTAAGCTCATAACCTGAATTTGGCTCAATAGATGTCGACCAATTTGAGCCATGAGCAACATTACTATCATCTCCTACAGCTAATGAGCCATTACCATCACCATTAACTGTGATTGTATACATAGGTAAATCAAACGATAAGTAAACTTTATCTTGCTCTAAGCAGCTATTACCTTTTAAGTACTTACAGAAAGTAACATTACGGCGGTTGTTATCAATTAATTCAATAACAGTATCTTGACCGTCGAGGGTTAACTCTAACTTTCCATCAACTAGCTCAACATATACAGGTTCAGTGTCGTCAATCTGGAAAATATAGTGTTGCTTATTTAGCACTTCATCATAGTAATCATAGGTAACAGCCCAGCGAGCAATACCATTACTATCATTTTGATAAAGGCTAAAAACTAAGTTATGTTCTTCGAACTGAGCGACATCTGTTGAAGGTGTGTAATCATGTATATATAAATGTGCTGTAGTGTCTCCACCATTTACTGCACCGCTAAGCGTCCGTTCTATAAAATAACGCTGACCATCAACAGCAACTAGGGTATATATAAACTCCCCCTCAAGTGTGCATGTATCTAAAGAAACATCGCACCAATCAACCCTCTGATAGATGCCATCAACGTATTCAGAATATCGATCACGTTTTAAATGTCCACCTTCAAACCCTCCTTGAAAAGAGCTTGTGTCAAAAGTAAAGAAAACCTCTCCATCATCATAAACTTGTATTTCCCCCCAATGGGTGTCTAGGTCATGACCATCTCTAAACTGGTGACTACCAGCAAAGTTATCGGCACTAATTGGTTGTTCATTACGACGCACCATGATACCTGAATCTGTATAATGCTCACCGTCAAAAACACCTTGAGTAACAAGCTGGTAACCAATATTTAAACCTTTAGTGATATAAAATGATTCAGTTCCGTTATCTTCAGGAAAGAAAAGCGCTATAGAGTTATCAACTATTTGCCAAGTGAAATTCTCTTCGGATAAGTCACTTATATTATGAGATACACCAGACCCATCAAGATTAAAATTTACTTTATTAACAGTCTTTTCCCCGACCAAGTCAACTGACCATTGTCCTGCGATATCATCGGTTGTAATAGCTAAACGTTGATCGAGTGATGTTTTACTCACTTCATAAGAAGTTGTGTATTCATCAACTAACACATCATCTTTATATTGTTCGATTACTCGATCTAACTCATACCAGTTAATTCCTTTCTCTGGTAATGGTTTTAATCTCAGGCTTGTAGCAATATCTTTAAAATTAACTTCAAGTGGAAAACCCTCTGGGTATTCTATATTTTGATATTCATTAAGAATAAACGCTTGCTGTGGGGTGATTTCAATCACACCTTGCTTATCCTCTTGCCAAGTAATATCAACTTTACCGTTGTAGGTTAAATAGCCGGTATTATCTTCATTAAGATCTACAGTATAAGCACTTGCATAATACAGATCTTGATTACCAATAATGAAGCTACCAACTGTTTGCTGTTGCTCTTTAAAGGTTGCTGTAATTTCACAATCAGTGTTACTTGCAAATGCAATGTAGTGATTACCTTCAATATAGCCATCGCAGCCTTCAATTACGTCTAAAACGAAACCGTCGTCAGGAATGATTTCAAACCCAACTTTTTGATACAAAAATGACGCTTGTGATGCGGGTGAAATTTCACCATTGCCACTTGAGTTAGCGCTAAGGGTAACTTTAGGGCGCTTTGGTAAGTAAGTAATTTGTGACGCAGCATTACACGTGCCACCATCTTGATAATGGCAAACTACAATGCTGCCGGTATCTGATGAAACAAGCTCAAGATGCCACGTTTCACCATTTCGGTCATAACTTAATACACCGTCATTAAAGGTTGCGCCGGTGTAAGTCTGCCCCTCTAATTCAACAACGTATATTACGTTACCGTTTTCGTCATATTCAGTATAAATTCTATCTGTTTGGCCATCTGCTGAATAAAACTCTGTGTAATTCTCTAATAGCTCTTCGGTGAATGCGCTGTAGGTTAAGTCTTTGCTGTATTCATAAACTAATATTGCACCGCTTTGAGACCTAATCTCACCATTTGGTAAATAGTAATTTAGAGTGCGCTTAATGTAATACAGGTTACCAACAATACTGATGAACTCATGAATCATTTCACTTTCAAGGTAGCAACTTGCACCAAAGCCTTCACATGACGTAACAATTTCATTGTTATAAATAAAACGCTTACGTGTAAACTGACCATCATTTAAATGCCCCTGCCAATCAGTGATGCCTAGGCCGATCATCATTGTGCCATCGCTAAAAATATTTAAATCATACGATTGAGATGTGCCGATAAAGCCATGCCAACGACCAATTAAATCATCATTCGTAGTCGATACCGCTTGTTTTTTGATTAATAGCCCCGTTAGGGTGTCACTCGGCTTATCAAAGCTCGTATCAAGACCAACTAATTGATAGCCGCCACTTAATGCTTTTGTAAACCAAAGCTCTAGCTGCCCTGTTTCGCCGCCGTCATCATAGTTAACAATTAAGCTATGGCTATTTAGCTGCCAAGTAAACGCTTCGCTACTATCAACAACGCCTGTACCGTCAGCATAAAATTGCAGAGTTTCAGGTAGGTTGGGATCGTAGCTAGTATAAAAGTCATTATCTTGTACATGAAGTGCCCACTCACCTACCAGCTGTTCAGCTAATAATGAAATGGTTTTATTTTTATATATTAGATTCGTCGTATATGTTTCATCATCTTCAGTCGTCATTGTAACTGAACCGCTGTTGCTATTAACAACCGTTCGCTCTGTTGAACGCGTCACTTCGATGGTTCTAAACACATCGTTTTCAGCCAATACAGTAAAGCTGAATCCAGTTAAAACTACAGACTCTGAACTTTCTGCATCTGAATTTTGATAAATCGTAACTTTTTCAGCAAAGTCTAATGTATAAACGCCTGCATTTTCAGCCCAAGAGATCGCACTACTGGTATTAGAGCTAAACTGCCCGCTTCCATCAGCCCTTAAGCTAAGGTGGAATGCTGTATTGGTATGATAACGAGGTGAGTTAATAATATAATTACCCTCGAGCGTACCTGTTGCGCCGGTTACTAGAGCATCATCTTCTTTAATTTCTTTTTTGGTTTTTTCGATGATTTCAGGATCTTTCTCTATCACTTCTTCTTCAAACTGCTTCGCGACTTGTTCATTCGCAACAAGCTCCAGCGTGCTATTAATACCTTCAGGTAATTGATAATCTGGATTATCAACAACAATCTTAATAAGTGTTGCTAGCTGAATCTTCTCATCCGCATCAACATTTAACAGTGCGCTATTAAGCTCTTCTTCACTCGCAGGCTCTGTACCATCACGTGTTAAAAGTGCAAATTCAGCAGTGGTAACATTAGTGATATTGACACCAAAATTATCATTACTATCAAGCGTATTATCCTCGCCCGCTTGTGCTAAAAGCTTTTCAACTGAACTTAGCTGCGATACAAACTCAACACCTGGGTTTAAGGTATCTAGTCCTTTCGCTTTTACTCTTACCAACTTTTTAGTTGATGACTCATCGATATTTAAAACCGCTGTATAACGACCACTATCATTTGCTTGAACCTGGAACGATTCACCACCAACAACAATTTCAAGTTCAGCATTTGCAATTGGCTCATCAGTAACAAGCCCTGTTATGGTTACATTGGATACTTTACGCTTGATGAGCACCGCTTGAGAGGATGATGCTGAAGCACCATCATTATCAGTAACCGTTACAGTAAAATTAACCGTAATGTCTTCACTGATATCGGGGGAAGTAAAGCTCACTTCAGCACTGGAAAGACCATCACTGATAAAGTCAAAGCTCGCATCGTGGCTCCAACTATATGACGAAATTTCACCATCAGTATCATTTGCTGTCGCTTTAAGAGTGAATGTTTCTTGTTCTATTTGTTCATCTGCAGCCGTTAGTGTAACTATTGGGCCTTGGTTAACTGGGTCAACAGGTTTTGGCGTTGTACTACCGCTATCATCACCTCCGCCTCCACAGCCAGTTAAAAATAGCGCACTGGCTAGTAAGCCTATGCGTAGCTTTATTTCAAAAAAACCCATTTTATTCCCCTTTTAAATGGATGCTATTGAGGGAGCTGTGTTTAAATCATTTCCCTTTAATAATTTAAAAAAGCCTTAGCTTAATGTGGCTTTAAAATTTTGTTTTCGGTTCTTATAACTTTTTATATTTATACTTTAAGAATTACACCTCAGAAGCCTCAAGCTCGAATCATCATTCTCAAGTTATTAAATCTCCCAATCCCCTGATTCTCATAGGCTAATTATTCTTTCGTACACTAAAGATATTGATGCTGCGTAATTTGATGTGGTAAATGAAATTGAAATTAGCTAAGGAGTTTACGATGGTGCCTTTCATTGCTGATTAATTATTTTAATAGCATGAAGGAAGTTATCGCCTTTTCCATGGCAACTAATAACATATGTTAATTTTTTATTGGTAAGATTCTAGACTAAGAAAACTTTTCGTCAAGTGAAAATGAACAAAGGCTTAACAAAAACCCACATATTGTGGGTTTTTTTGCAACAAGTAGACTTTTAAACAGCTTGTTGAATAATCACGTTGTCTGCTTTTTTAGTGTAAGCAGGCATGCGATGGAAGTTCAAGTAACGGTATGTATCTGATGCTGTTGCATTGATCTTCGCAGCATATTCTTGATACTCAGCAGATGTTGGTAACCTACCTAAAATTGCAGCGATTGCAGCAAGTTCAGATGAAGCTAAAAATACGTTTGCGCCATTACCTAAACGGTTCGGGAAATTACGTGTAGAGGTAGACACAACTGTTGCTTGATCTGCAACACGTGCTTGGTTACCCATACATAGTGAACAACCTGGAGTTTCGATACGTGCGCCAACACGACCAAAAATACCGTAATAACCTTCTTCTGTAAGTTGGTCTTTATCCATCTTAGTTGGTGGAGCAACCCAAAGCTGAGTCGGTAATTGACCTTTAAAGCCATCAAGCAACTTACCAGCAGCACGGAAGTGACCAATGTTAGTCATACAAGAGCCGATGAATACTTCATCAATTTTCTCGCCTGCAACATCAGAAAGAAGACGCGCATCATCTGGATCATTTGGTGCACAAAGAACTGGCTCTTTAATTTCGGCTAAATCGATATCAACTATATGAGCGTACTCAGCGTCTTTATCAGCTTCCATAAGTTCTGGGTTAGCTAACCACTCTTGCATTGCTGTAACACGACGTTCAATCGTACGTACATCACCGTAACCTTCAGAGATCATCCACTTCAGCATCACAATGTTTGATTCTAGGTATTCAGAAATAGATTCTTTAGATAACTTAACAGTACAACCTGCCGCCGAACGCTCTGCAGATGCATCAGATAATTCAAATGCTTGCTCAACAGTTAGGTGCTCAACGCCTTCAATTTCTAGTACACGACCAGAGAATTCGTTAATTTTTCCTTTTTTCTCAACGGTTAATAAGCCTTGCTTAATACCGTAGTAAGGGATTGCATGTACTAGGTCACGTAATGTGATACCAGGCTGCATTTCGCCTTTAAAACGGACTAAAATTGATTCAGGCATATCAAGTGGCATTACACCAGTTGCTGCTGCGAATGCTACTGCACCCGACCCAGCTGGGAATGAAATACCTAATGGGAAACGTGTATGTGAATCACCACCAGTACCGACGGTATCTGGTAATAACATGCGGTTTAACCATGAGTGGATAATACCGTCACCTGGGCGAAGTGAAACACCGCCACGGTTCATGATGAAATCAGGAAGCGTATGGTGAGTATTTACATCAATAGGTTTAGGGTAAGCTGATGTATGACAGAAAGACTGCATTGTTAAATCTGCAGAGAAACCTAAACAGGCTAAATCTTTAAGTTCATCACGCGTCATAGGACCGGTTGTATCTTGCGAACCAACAGTTGTCATTTTAGGCTCACAGTATTGACCTGGGCGAATACCAGCAACGTTACATGCTTTACCAACCATTTTTTGCGCTAGTGTGAAGCCTTTATCAGAAACTTCTGTTGCTGTTGGTACTTTAAATACATCTGTTGCACCCAAGCCAAGAGATGTACGCGCTTTGTCAGTTAAACCACGACCAATGATTAGTGGGATACGACCACCAGCACGAACTTCATCTAAAATTACCTCAGATTTAAGTTCAAAAGTAGAAATAATTTCATCAGTACCGTGACGCTTAACAACACCTTCGTAAGGGAAGATATCGATTTGCTCACCCATGTTAAGTTCATCAACATTTAATTCGATTGGTAATGCGCCTGAATCTTCCATTGTGTTGAAGAAGATTGGCGCAATTTTATTACCTAAACATACACCGCCAACACGCTTGTTTGGTACAAACGGGATATCATCGCCCATAAACCAAAGTACAGAGTTAGTTGCTGACTTACGAGAAGAGCCAGTACCAACAACATCACCTACGTAGGCAAGTGGTAAGCCTTTCGTTTTTAGTTCTTCAAGTTGTGTAATTGGACCAACTTCACCAGCTTTATCAGGTGTAATACCGTCACGTTCAATTTTTAGCATTGCTAAAGCATGCAATGGAATATCAGGACGTGACCAGGCGTCTGGCGCTGGTGATAAATCATCAGTATTTGTTTCGCCTGTTACTTTGAATACCGTAACTGAGATTTTTTCAGCAACCGCAGGTTTATTGGTAAACCATTCTGCAGCAGCCCAAGATTCAATAATTTGCTTAGCGTATTCATTACCCGCTTTTGCTTTTTCTTCAACGTCATAAAATGCATCAAACATTAATAACGTATTTGCAAGACCTTTAACAACGATTGGCGCAAGCGCTTCTTCGTCAAGTAGCTCAATCATGGGGGCGATGTTGTAACCGCCAAGCATTGTGCCTAATAGTTCAGCTGCTTTTTCTTTTGAAATTAGTGGTGAAGTTGCCTCACCTTTAGCAACTGCGGCTAAAAAGCCAGCTTTGATGTAAGCTGCGTCATCCACACCTGGCGGCACGCGATTTACTAATAAGTCTAAAATAAACTCTTCTTCACCTGCAGGTGGTGTTTTAACTAGCTCGATAAGATCAGCCGTTTGCTGAGCATCCAATGGCGCTGGTACGATACCTAACGCGGCACGTTCTTCTACGTGTTTACGATAATCTTCTAGCACAATATTGCCCTCTTGGTGACGTGAAAGTATTCAGTAATACACATTCTCGCGAAAAATTACTCAATACTTATAGTATTCTGACGATTAATTATAAAGCTTTTAAATATAGATGAAAATCCGTGCAATCAAGCAAAATTCTATACTCATTATAAATACTGTGAATAACCAATTAGGAAAAAACCATTCACATGAATGTTAATTAACTGCGAATTATTGCTATTTTTTAGGCATAAAAAAACCCAGCATCTTGCTGGGTTTTTAATAAATCAAATGCTATTAACGCTTAACTTTCACGCGCTCAATTGACTTAAGGTGTGCTTCTACACGACGGTTTTCCGCGTGTGCAGCAGGTGTGTTGTCTGTATTTTTAAGACGCTCTTCGCCTAGACCAACAGTAGTAATACGATCTTCAGCAATGCCATCAGCAATTAGCTTAGCAGCAACTGCATCAGCACGCTTTTTCGATAACCACTTGTTATACTCAGCTTTACCAACAGCTGAAGAATGACCTTCAAGTAATACTGTTGTGTCTGTATGCTCTTTTAAGAAGCTAGCAACTTGGTCAATACCGCTGTCATATTTACCAGCAACTTTTGAGGCGTTGTTAGGGAATGTTACTAACAAGCTTTTAGTTACTTCACGGTCTTCATATAAAGTACAACCTGTACCATCAACAGCATCTGTCATTGGTGTGTTTGCACATTGGTCATCTGCATCAGGGATGTTATCACCATCGCTATCTACCGGGGCAACTGCTACAGGTACTACTGTAGCTGGAGCTGGAGCAGCTTTAACTGGCTCAGCAGCTGAACTTTGCTTGCCAAATAAATAGCTAAGACCAAGTTTAGCACCTACATCTGTGTAACCACGGTCAAGGCCTTGGTAAATAGATGTTTCAGCATTAAATGCAAAATTATCAGTGAAGTAATGTTGGTAACCAGCACCCACATTAGCAAAAGTTAGGTTTTCTGTAATATCGATTTTTTTAAGACCGAAAATACCATAGAAAGGGCCGCCGTTGATGTGATAAAGACCATCAATACCTAAACGGTCGCCGTCCATGCTTGTTGCGTTCATGGCAGGATTTGCATTTGAAATGTCAAAATCCATATCAGCATATTCTAGACGTGCACTCCAGTAATCGTTAAAACGATAACCAATTTCTGCACCCCAACCAGTTGAATCATCAACGTTGGTACCTGCGCTTCCACGGACATTTTCCCATGAAGCATCGTAATAATCGCCAAAAGCACCGATAAAGAAACCTTCTTTTTCAGCAGCGAAACTTGAAGCGCTAGTTGCAGCTAGTGCTAAAGCAATAGTAAGTGATTTTAATTTCATTGTTTCCTTCCCATTTTCACAATTAAAATTGTAGCTAAGAGACCCTAGCTCAATAAGTTTAACCATAGAGTACCGTATCTTTAGTTAATCATTACTTAACGAAAATATTTAAATGCATATTTTGCAATTTAACTATTTATTAAAATAAAGCGCCCTACATTATAGTTCAGATAAAAAACTTTACCTAACTTGCACATCTATCGATTGTCAGCATTGTAATTGCTATCACTGCAATTTCAGCCACAACGTTTCTAATATCTTTGGCTTTAATAATTTAAATGCTTAAGCTAATGAGTGCATTATATTGGTTAATTTTAAATCAACAAGTAGTTAAGCATATTTATTTCTTATAATTATTAATAAATAACAGCTTTTAACTAAAGATCTGGATGTATAAGTCACATCAATTCATTAATCGTCGCTCAATTTACGAACAATACGCCTAACAATCAGCACTGCGTTATTATGTTCCGCAGAATGTTTGGTAATTAGTATCCCCATCAACAGGCGGGGAGTACCAAAATGCAGGGCTTGCCAACAATTGGTAAGGCGACCTCAAGGCCGTTAAATATTCATCTAACATGCTGCTTTCACCAGTACTTTCATACTGCTGTATTATGCTTTCAACAATATGATTACGCGGGATCAAGCGTGGGTTGGCTTGGCGCATCAGCTGATAGCTTTGCGTATTTGTTCTGGCTAACCACTTAATAGACCAACCAGCCAAGTCACTCGGAATGGCAGTCTGACCTTGCAATGATTCTGTTAAGGAGTCAAAAGTATTGGTGTAATCAAGCTGATGGGTTTTCAGTAAAGTTAATAACTCGGATACTAATTCAGCATCGCCATCTTGATGACCATCAAAGCCCAGTTTTTTCGCCCACATCTGTGTAAAGGCTTGATGAAACTGCTCAGCAAAACCATTTATTAATGGGCTTAATAGCTCAACAGCCTGCTCTTCGTCATCGCTAATTAAAGGAATTAAACTTTCAGCTAAACGTGCACAATTCCAATTAGCAATATTAGGTTGATTGCCAAAAGCATAGCGACCTTGGCGATCAATAGAACTAAATACAGTATCAAAATCAAACTGATTCATCATTGCACAAGGGCCATAATCGATGGTCTCACCACTGACGAGCGTATTATCAGTATTCATTACTCCATGAATAAAACCAACGCGCATCCAGCTAACAATCAGGCTAACTTGCTTTTCAATTACCGCACTTAAAAATGCCAAATAACGCGCAGAGCCCGTAGACTTTATCTCAGGATAATGACGCTCAATAGCTAAATCAGCTAAGGCTTTTAAACCAGTCTCGTCACCTTGCGCAGCTAAATACTGAAACGAACCGACACGTATATGACTACTAGCAACGCGGGTAACAATGGCTCCTTGTTGTGGTGGTTGACGGTAAACTGTTTCACCACTGGCAACAACTGCCAAACAACGTGTCGTCGCTATGCCAAGCCCGTGCATTGCCTCACTCATTATATATTCACGTACCGCAGGACCGATTGCACAACGGCCATCACCTCCACGTGAAAATGGCGTAGCACCAGAACCTTTGAGTTGAATGTCCCAAAGCTGTTGCTGCTGATCAGTGACAGCCCCTAATAAATGTGCTCGCCCATCACCTAAACGCGGTGAAAAATGTCCAAATTGATGCCCTGAGTAACCTAATGCCACAGCAGCAACATCGCTGTTATTAAGATTACCAGAAAAAATTACCGCACGTTCTGATGTGACAACCTCAATATTAAGCTGCCTAGCTAACGTATCGTTCCACAGCAGTAAGTTTGGAGCAATAACAGCACTTGGCTGATCAGCCACAGCAAAATCATCAGCAATCTGGGTGTAACGAGCAACTAATTTCATAGTATTCCTTAAGCTTGGGTTGTTTGTATACCAACGCGATTATCGCCCACGCTGTATGCAACTAACAGACTGAGCTCTTGTAGGCTTAATCCGCTTTGTTGCTGCAATTCATTAAAAAAATGTTGAGCGCTGGTAAGTGACTTTTTAGTTTGTAAACCGCCATCAATTATCTTATGAGCACGGAGATAACTTTCTACATCACGCGATAATAAAAAAGTGTCTTTCCCTAAGGTTCGCAATGCATAAGGGCCGGTGTTACCACCTAAACGCGCCCCATGCTTTTTTAAATACCCCCACAAACCAATAATATCGTCGCTCGGCCAATCTGCAATAAACTGACTAAAACTGCCATGTTCACTTGCCACTTCATGGATCATATACGCATTTTCTGGGATCGTTTGCACTTTTTTAAAGTTACGAACGATTCGCTCATCGGTGGCTTTTTGCTCAAGCATATCTGGCGGCATCATTAATAATTTAGCCACACTAAAATCCCAAAATACTTCCCGAAAACCTGGCCATTTATTGTTGATCACTGACCAATAAAAACCACTTTGAAAAATTTTGCGGGTAAACTCTTCAAGCCATGCATCATCAGGTAAAGCAGTTAATTGCTTTGCATTTTGAGGGGCAACAAGTAAGTGCTGTAACATTACTTCGCTACCTTTTCGCTGTGCCGCTCGTTGATATATATCTTGAAATTTTTCCATTACTCACTACCACTACTTGTTATTACGCTTACTGTAACGCTATTTACGTTGTAAAAAAATGTCAGGAGCACATTGCAGCTAAAAATAAACTTAAAAATATCCAGCCTTGACACCTAGACGGCTAAAATGCTTTAATCTTTCGTATTACCCCTATTTAAGGTGTGAGTTTTAAACGATAAAACTTGCACCATGGGCTAGAAGAGGTGCGTTATTCAGGTAACGTATGTGAGGAGCACACACTCCAGTGATCATACGTGAGGGGAATTAACGCCGAGAAGTAACACTTTTTGTGAAGTTTTACTTCGGGCGACTGGGTTGAATCCCAGCGACTGTCACCAATAACAGCTTGGCTGTTAAAATATTTGGTGGAGAGCTTCTGGTCTTAGCGTAATAAGGCCATAGCGCCCTATTATATTAAGCCCATTCGCTCTTCGAATTATTCGTTCGAACGACGTTAATGTGGCTCCAATCATAAAAGCTTATTAACTCCTCGAATCACTTATAAGTTCGTGAGAGATGATCAATAACTTCAATTTAAATGACTACCCTTTGTGGACGGCACTCGTCACGCCATTTACTGACGCTGGTGAAGTCGACTATGCCACTCTTGATCAGTTAGTTGCACAGCAGCAAGTGACTAACAATGGTATTTTATTACTTGGTAGCACTGGCGAAGGCCTCGCACTAACACTCAAAGAGCAACAAGCGATTGTTGAACACGTGTGCCAATTAACGCCAACAGTACCACTGATGGTTGCAGTAGGCGGTATAAACCTAAAGCAACAAATTGCCTGGGTTGAATACTGTAATCAGTTACCCATTCATAGCTATTTACTGGGCACTCCCCTATACGCTAAGCCCGGCGTGGTAGGCCAAACACATTGGTTTGAAAGCTTACTTAATACCAGTAAACATCCTTGCATGCTTTATAACGTACCAGGGCGCAGTGCTGTTGATATTCCATCGGCCGTAATTAGCAACTTGAAAGACCATAAAAACTTGTGGGCACTCAAAGAAGCCAGTGGCGACATTGCTAAATTTGAAGGTTTTAGAAAAGTCGCACCTAATTTAGCTATTTTTAGCGGTGACGATGCACTGATGCCTTACTTTGCCCAGGCTGGCGCAAAAGGTTTAGTCTCTGTGGCTGCTAATGCATGGCCTGTGCAAACCCATGAGTTTGTAAAACGAAGTCTCAGCGGTCAACACCCCAATTTATTTGCCGACTGGTCACAAGCCATTCAAAGCTTGTTTGCTGTCGCAAACCCTATCCCCGTCAAAGTATTGATGCATTTACAAGGGCGAATTAACAGCCCGTACTTACGCCCACCTTTGACGCATCTTGAGTTAACGCAAACTGATTGTATTAACAACGCAAACAACACCATTTTATCTTGGCATTAAATACAGGTTTTTATAATGAGCTGGTTAGAACTACTAAATAATTTAGAATCGGGCGCAGTGCGCGCAGCAACACAAGACGACAACGGCCAATGGCATGCTAACGTTGCAGTAAAACAAGGTATTTTAGAAGCGTTTAAAAATGGCACTAATACCGAATTTCCAGGTGGCTTTGTTGATAAACACAATTTAGCACCACAAGGTTTTGCAGCCGATGCTGGAGTGCGTATGGTACCTGGTGGCTCAAGCGTTCGCCGTGGCGCACACGTTGCTAAGGGCACGATTATTATGCCACCAGCATATGTAAACATTGGTGCCTTTATCGACGAAGGCACTATGGTTGATAGCCACGCGTTAGTGGGGTCGTGTGCGCAAGTAGGTAAAAATGTACATTTAAGCGCTGCAGTACAACTAGGCGGTGTACTTGAACCTATTGGTGCAAGCCCGGTGGTGGTAGAAGACGATGCATTCATCGGTGCAGGTTGCGTGATTGTTGAAGGCGTAGTAGTGAAAAAAGGCGCGGTGCTCGCACCAGGTGTACGCTTATCAGCAACTATTCCTGTTTATGACTGTGTTAATGAGCGCCAGCTGGCTAAAGGCGAGCCTATTCCTGAATACGCGATTGTTATTCCAGGTTCTCGCCCAGCTTCTAATACTTGGGCTCGCGAGCAAGGATTAAGTATGTCGTGTGCATTAATTGTAAAATACCGTGATGAACAAAGTGATGCATCATTGCTGCTTGAAGAGGTTTTACGTTAATGAGCTTTTTGAGCACGCCAGTTAAAACCGCCATTGATGAGCTATCAACTGCGCTTGATACACCCTTTTTTATTTACGACCTTGATACATTAAACGCACACTTAACGCGGTTAGTGACGCAAACTGAGGTAAAACTGTGGTATGCCGTAAAAGCTAACCCATTATCTAAAGTCATTCAAAGCTTAGATAACGCGGGTTTTAACTTTGATGTGGCAAGCAAGGGCGAACTTGAGCAAGTACTTGCTCAAGGTATTAACAGCGAGCGCGTGCTCAATACAGGGCCTGCCAAAAGCCCAAAACAAATTAAACACTTTATTGCGCGCGGCGTACGTACCTTTGTTGCCGAAAGCCTTAATCAAGTACGCTGGCTTAACGAGCAAGCAAGCTTACAAAACTGTCAGTTACAGGTATTACTGCGAGTGCAATTACGCTGGCCTGAAGGGGAAAAAAACCCACTTGGTGGCGATAGCCTTACTCCATTTGGTTTAGGTTGCGATGAATGGCAAGCGCTAAATACTAGCGACTACCCAGCGCTTAATTTTGACGGTCTGCATATTTTTCAGTGGGGCAACATGCTTAGCAGCGACAAACTCGCTGAGCTGTGGACACAAATGATTACGCCGTTAACAAAGCTTGCCAACGACTTAGGTATTCACTTAAAAGTACTCGACTTAGGCGGTGGTTTAGGTATTCCTTACACTCTTGATGCACCAACCTTAAGTTGGGATGCGCTCATTGATGCATTAGCTAACATTAAACATGCCGCAGGCGTACAAGAACTCTGGATGGAGCTTGGCCGTTATGCTGTGGGCGAATGCGGTCATTACGCAACGCCTGTCGTTGAGCGAAAACTTAACTATGCCCAACAACAAGTGATCTTAAGCGGCGGTATTAATCATTTATTGCGCCCTGCAGTCACCAGCCAAGATTTCCCAGCACGATTATTACGAGACTCAACTGCTGCATACAAAACTATGAGCTTATATGGGCCATTATGTACAGCACTTGATTGCTTAGGTGAACACCAATTACCTAGTGATTTAAATGAGCAAGACTGGTTGGTGTTTAGCCAATGTGGCGCGTACGGCTTTACCGAAAGTATGCCGTATTTTTTATGTCATGAGCTAGCCGCTGAATACACATTACAAAATGGCGAGCTTAACTGTATTCGCACAGCTGAAGATGCCAACTACTACTTAAGGTAATTGAGATGAGTACGACTAAAGCTATAAGCCAAGAAAACATAGTAGTTGGTGAAGTTGCCAACGGCCTACCGCTCACAATTCCTGTCTATCGTTTAAAAGGCGATGGCACTGGGCCAAGTGTGTATGTGCAAGCTAATATGCACGGTGCAGAAGTACAAGGCAATGCGGTTATTTACCAATTACTTGAGCAGCTTAAGCATCTTGAACTCAAAGGCGATATCACCCTGGTGCCTTACGCGAACCCAATTGGTTGCAATCAAAAATCGGGCGAATTCACCCTTGGTCGTTTTGATCCAATCACCGGCACCAACTGGAACCGCATGTATCACTGCAATAGTAAGCTCGCGAGCCAATTTGCTGAGCAATATAGTGATGCCGATGAGCAAACCTTAAAAAGTGAGTTTAAAGCCGCACTGATTGATGAAGTAGACCAACAACTAAGCGGTCCAGCTTATCGCCTAACTACAGGCAAACGCATTGCACTTAACTTGCAAAAGTTGGCACACCAAGCTGATATCGTGCTCGACTTACACACAGGCCCCATTTCGAGTCAGCATTTATATTGCCCAGATTATGCCAAGGCCAGTGCCAACTACTTTAATATTCCTCATGTATTAATCATCCCTAATGATTTT
This sequence comes from Pseudoalteromonas sp. SG43-6, assembly GCF_014164365.1. Taxonomy (NCBI): domain Bacteria; kingdom Pseudomonadati; phylum Pseudomonadota; class Gammaproteobacteria; order Alteromonadales; family Pseudoalteromonadaceae; genus Pseudoalteromonas; species Pseudoalteromonas sp. SG43-6. The sequence goes on along the minus strand of NZ_JACJEZ010000009.1, from coordinate 102,887 downwards.
GCAGGAGCAATGGATGAAGCAAGTTTTTGCCCATGGTGGCAATTAACCGAGGCATTAGCTCAACAAGGGCGTGAATTTAATGTTCAAGTTGAAGCTTTTACGGTCGAACTCGGCAGCCAAGAAAAAATCGATTTAACTGCGGCCCTTGATGATGCTAATAGTATTTTAAGTTACCTAAATCATAAGCAGGTATTCGTTGATGCCCCCTATCAGCCAAAAGTAATGAAGCGCTACGGCTGTGATTTAAATGATTACCTTGCTTACTATGCACCTATGGGCGGCATGGTTGAGTATATAGCGCCACTTGGCGGCCATATCAAAGCTGGCGAGCCGATTGCTAGAGTATTGCGAATGGAGCGCTACCTAGCAGAGCAACCATTACAAACCCTAACATTTGATTGTGACGCCATCGCGATTTTGCATTTTGCTTCAGCAAGCGTAAACCAAGGCACCGAACTATATAAATTCTTTACTAACGTATTTGAGCTTTAATTTTTATATCAAGCTCAACCCTTCTCATTGCGTGAGAGCACGACTATCCAATTGGAAAAAGTGCATTGAACAAGCGGCTTCGGCCGCTTTTTCTTTGTATTTATGGGCAAAAAGCGCCACAATCAACTAAGTTCAGTAACAATTCACTGATATTCAGTTAAAGTAAATGCTGGATAAATGTATGGGATAGGTATCTTAGTCGTTTTATGATACTGAAATTAGCCTATTCTCATTTACGAAAAACACAATAGCTACTCTCTATTTGATTTTATCAAAGGAATAATAATGACTTGGCACTATGGGATCCTATTTACTGCACTATTATCAAGCTCTGCATTCGCACAATCAGAATCAACAGCAAAAACCAACGAGCAAGATGATGATGTCGAGCTAGTAAAGCAATGTATTTTAAATGAGGCAATTGGCGGGGCTGGCGAGATGACGCTAGCACAACTGCGTGAAAAATGCTCATCACTTGATGAAAGCAAACAACTTACCGCACTCGATAAGCGCCAAGCACGCGAAGAAGTAAGTAAAGAAAACCGTAATGTTATTACCCCACACAAACGTAACTACATTTTACCTGTTTCTTATGTATCCCACCCAAACAATAGCTCGTTTGAAGCGTATGACGAACTAACCGGTGAAAAACAAGATGAACCACTCGATAACTTAGAAGCAAAATATCAGCTTTCAATTAAGGTACCTATTTTCGATGATTTTTCTGATGAAGACCAGGCTATATTTTTTGCCTTTACATTACAGTCATATTGGCAGCTTTATAACAAAGAAAGTTCCTCACCATTTCGTGAGACCAACTATGAGCCTGAAATTTTTTGGGTTAATTATTTAGATAAAAAGCACGTTCCATGGGGCGACGAAATGGCAGTAGTCCTTGGTATTTCGCATCAATCTAACGGTAATAGTCAGCCTGATTCGCGCTCATGGAACCGTATTTATGCAAACTTTTTGTGGGAAAACGATGGCTATGTGTTTAGCTTTAAACCTTGGTACCGTATTTCAGAAAGCGAGAAGGAAACGCCATTAGATCCAAGAGGTGATGATAACCCTGATATTTACAAATACATGGGTTACTTTGAATTTAGCGGTGCATATCGACTTAATGATCATGAATTTAGTTTTATGACCCGCAATAATTTAAATTCAGATAACCGCGGTGCAATTCAGCTTGATTGGTCATTCCCATTATGGGGCCGAGTTCGCGGTTACGCCCAATACTTCAACGGCTACGGTGAAAGTTTAATTGATTATAACGCTGACATAGAACGTATTGGCGTGGGTATATTATTAACTGATTTACTATAAAAAAAGGCCAAGCAATTGCTTGGCCTTATCTTTTGTTTGCTCTGAATTCTAACTACTTAATAATTCTAAATGTACCTTCAAACTCAGCAACCAGTAACTCACCATCGTAGATTTCCACTGGCACTACATAGCTCGCTTTACCTTCTGACTCTAACTCGGCTAATTTACCCTTACAGCCGCTTAAATCAACGCTGCCACGTGGGTCGTTATTAAGCGGTTTTAAATATTTAATATTAGCATCAGCTAACACAATATTACCTTCAAGCCCGGCTTCTTTGAGTGCTAAATAAGTCGCGCCCCAGCCGGTTAACGTCGCTAAACTATAAATAGAGCCAGCAAACATAGTGTTATGCAAGTTTAAGTTCGCATTTAAATCTGCACTGGTGGTAAATTGCCAATCAGTGTAACTTTCAACTTTAATGCCCATAGCATCGCTGATCGGAATAGATTCGCGCCAGGTATTTTGCAGAACTTGGGTCCAATTGGGATGGCGGAACCAGCCTGGCTCAGACGGTTTTTGTTTCACCATTTTCCAGTGTTGTACATCATCGTAAGCTAAGTGAGCCTTTTCTTTTAATTCATAACCATGACGTTTGTAAAATTCTAATGCTCGTTCACGAGCGAATAAAACTAACTCATCGGCGTCTTGAGTCCAGGCTATTTTCTCGAGCTCATGCAATAAACGGCTACCAATGTGTTGATTACGGTTATCTTGTGCAACGGCCATATAACGGACTTGCGCTTGTTGTTGATTATTAAAATGCAGTCGTGCAACACCTAACACTGCCCCCTCTTTATTTTTAATAAAGCGATGCTCAGCATCTTGCTCTAAATCATCCTGCTCAGAACCACGCGGTTCATTCCAAGGCGCGCGCAATACTTGCCAACGTAATTGATAATACGCTTGCCAATCTTCGCTACTTTGTGGTGTTGTCACCTGAAACATAATCACTCCTGTTGCTACCAAGGCCGCAAACGCTTGCTAATTCAAGATGCGTTTATCTAACTAAAAATGCGGTCAGTTATTATTTGCAAACTACCATACTCCATCTGGTAAAAACTTGGAATACGACTTTGGTGAGCAACGCAAAATAACTGCTTTACCTGTAAATCTTGATAGACATATTGGCACTTTAGATTGACTCGTCTATGCTGATGTAACTATGGAACATTTTTTTGAAGACAACGGGGCAGTAAAACACAGCTTTATCGAAGATTGTCACCGTATCGGGCAACTACTCTATTGGCACAAATATGGCGCCGATTGCATTCAGGTACGCCAACATAAGCAGTTACGTTGGTTATTGATCAACGAAACACTACAGTCAGTGGTCGAGAAAAGCAGCCCAAGCCATTTGCTGTTTCCGCATTTGCAATATTTAGCGCAATTATGGCAACCACTCCCGGCACCAAACGCCGTACTTGAACTGGGCTTAGGTGGCGGCGCTATCCGCAATTACTTACAACACACCTACCCTGATAGTCAGCTACTTTCTGTAGAGAAAAATCCGAATATCATTCATTGCTATAAGCGTTTTTTTGGTGGTGAGCATGCATCGAATTTACGCTGTTTTGATGCTGAAGCTGTATTAGAGCATGGCCCACAATACGATTGGATCATTCTTGACCTATTTAGCCAATTAGATGCGCCGTTATTTTTATACAAACACCGCTTTTATGAAAAACTGCGCTGTGCTTTAACTAAAAATGGCTATTTATTTATTAATTTTTTATCTGGTCATGAATCACAATTAAAGCAGTTAGAACATTTGCTGATCACCACTTTTGGTAAAATACCTGGCATCGAAAAAATTCCAGGTTATGCCAACAACATCGTGGTGATCAGAAAATAACTGCTAGCCTTAACTACACTGTTAAATTAAATGTCACCGGCCCATCATTACATAAACTGACTTGCATATCCGCAGCAAATTGCCCTGTAGCTACGCTTAACCCCATAACTCTAGCTTGGCTAACAAAGTATTCGTATAGCTCATTAGCTTGTGCAGGTGTGGCTGCTGATGAAAAACTTGGCCGCATGCCTTTTTTAGTATCTGCCGCCAGAGTAAATTGCGATACCACCAATAACTCACCTTGAATATCTTGCAGGCTTAAATTCATTTTGTCGTTTTCATCGCTAAATACGCGGTAATTGCTAACTTTATGTAGCAGCTTATCAGTGCTTTGTTGATCATCATGCTTTTCAACTCCAAGCAACAATAAAAGCCCCTGCTCAATTTGCCCAACCACCTGACCATCCACTTCAACTTTTGCGTGTTTTACGCGCTGAATTAATCCTTGCATCTATTCCTCGATAATTTGATACACATAAGATCGGCTGCACGCCGCACTGCCGCTAAATATACATTACTATCAACACCATGCCCAACACCATCTAAAATAAGTAACTGTGCGTTGAGTTGCTCAGCTAAATGCTGTACGGCATTAAAACGACACACTAAATCATGCCTGCCATGAATAAACCAAGTAGGAATTTTACTAATTTTTTTATAGTGTTCACCAATGAAGTTATCAGTAATAAAACACTGAGCAGTAAAGTAATGGACCATTAAACGCGCCATATTAAGCCCCAACTGTGGTGAACTTAACCCCCATTGATGTTGCTGTTTACCATGGCTTAATACGTTTTCCCATTGGCACCATAATTTAGCAAAGTGATTTGCATTAATTTGATTATCATCATTTAATTGCCGCCGATAAAACGCAAAAATGCTGGCAACATCAGGTAACTCCTGAGAAAAACGCGCATATAATTCAGGATAAAAATGTGCAGCAGCACCATGACGACTATATAGCCACTGAAAATCGGCTGAAGTAGCTAAAAACGTGCCTCGTAAAATTAACCCATGTACATGTTGAGTGTGTTCGATGGCATACAGCAAACACAGAGTTGCTCCCCACGAACCACCGCTTAACACCCACTTTTCTAGTCCTAAGTAAGTGCGTAAATAATCAAGGTCAGCGACCAGTTCTGTGGTTGTATTAGCGCTAGTTAAATGAGGCGTTGATTGCCCGCAGCCGCGTTGGCTATATAAAATAATACGATAACGGGTAGGATCAAAGAAACGGCAATTATCAGCATGTAAACCTACGCCGGGCCCGCCATGGCAAATTACCACCGGCAAGCCAGCTGGATCACCGAACTCTTGTACATGAATTTGGTGCCCACTTCCCACACTCAAATGAAAATCATGGTATGGGGTAATATTTGGATATAACTGCATAATGCCGATTCTCCTATCAGCGATGCAGTGAATTACTTATTAGCATCGCCCTCATCAAGGATAATATCGGGTGTATCTTCGATATTTTTAGGGCCAATACATACTGTAAACTCTGCACCGAGTAACACAACCACCCACGACAAATACACCCACACAAATAAAATTGGAATAGTTGCCACCGCACCATAAATCACTTCGTATGAAGGAAAGTGACTGATATAAAGCGCAAAACCTTTTTTAGTTAATTCAAACAACAAGGCTGCAAATAAAGCACCTGGTACTGCAGCTTTAAAAGATACGCGAGTATTAGGCACTAAAGTATAGAGCATAATAAAGCCAGCCATAGAAATTAAATAAGGCAGTAATTTTAATAAAAAGCCACTAAAGCCCGGAATCCCCTGATCGGCAAATGATACTAACGACACAATATATGAAGTAACACCAATACTTGCGCCTAATAACAATGGCCCTAAACTCAACACCATCCAATATACCGCGAAAGAAATCATCATTGGCCGCTTGGTTTTAATCCGCCAAATTCGATTCAGCGTCGCATCAACATTACGGATCAGTAGCAATGCTATCGCTGCGAGAAAACCAATACCTACAGCGGTCATTTGATTCGCATTACCTGCAAAAGATGTTATATGCTCTTTAATTACATCTGATGAGGTAGGCACAAAGTTAGTAAATAAAAAGTTTTCAATAGCAATACGGGTATCTTCAAAACCAGGAAAAGCCGAGAAAATAGCCACGCCAACTGCAATTAAAGGAACCAATGAAAGTAAGGTTACATAGGCTAAATAACCAGCATTTACAGTAATTTGGTCGTCAATGCAGCGATTAATATACTGCATCCACCACGTTGGCTGCTGACGTATAAGTACCCTCAACTGCTGTTTATAATGTGCGACCTTTTCATTCATAAAGTTAACTTTCTGCTAAAATAGTTTTGATTATCATAGCAATCCACCACATAATTTACAGCACTAACGGATTTAAAAAGGGATCTCGATGAAAAAACTGACTTTACTCAGCGCACCAATATTGGCCTTATCACTGGCTTTATCTGGCTGCCAATCTGCATATTACTCGGCTATGGAATCAGTTGGGGTGCATAAGCGTGACATTTTAGTGGACCGCGTAGAAGCAACTAAAGAGTCTCAAGAAGAGTCTCAAGAGGAATTCCAATCTGCACTTGAACGTTTAACAACATTGATTAACTTTGATGGTGGAGATGTTCAAGCAGCCTATGACCAACTCAATGATGACTACGAATCTAGCCTTGCGGCTGCTAATGACGTTACAAATAACATCAACAAAGTTGAAGATGTAGCTGAAGCATTGTTTGAAGAATGGAGCGATGAATTAGAACAATATTCTAACGCTTCACTTAAACGTGAAAGTAATAAAAAGCTCACCGCAACCAAACGTGACTTTGATAAACTGTTACGCTCTATGCGTAATGCTGAAAGCAAGATGGAGCCGGTACTGTCATCACTGCATGACAATGTTTTATACTTGAAGCATAACCTTAATGCACAAGCTGTATCAGCCATTCAAGGTGAATTCACTAATCTTAAGCGCAATATAAAAGTGTTAATGGATGATATGAACAAGTCGATTGCTGATTCAAATAAATTTATTGAGCAAATGAGTAAAGCAGGCTAAATCAGCCTGTGAGTTTGCCTGTCACTTATCAAGAGCGCTAGTTTGCTAGTCGCAGAGTAATCAAAGCCTACATTTATGTAGGCTTTTTTGTTGTTATATCTTGTTACTTTTTAAGTGTTATTTCATCTGCTATTTTTGCTACACTTTTACCTAATTAAAATTATAAAAACATAAAACAATGAAAATACATGCAGCTAGTTTAATTATCGCATCAAGTTTATTAGCTGCGTGTAGCACTGCCAATCATGTGCAAAGAATTGCAGGCGCTGATACTGTTGTGCCACTTCATCAAGAGGGTGAGCAGGCTGGGCGCTACCACAACCTCTATCCAGGGAAAAAAACCTATCCGATTAGCTGCGAAAGCGATTGTTACCCAAGTAATGCTAACTTGATATGTGAAACTCCGGGTGAAAACTGCCTCTATCAAGGCGCGCAACTAGCACCACAACTAAATACCGGCTACACAGTACGCTGGCTCGGTCACGCTGGGTTTATGATCAACACTCCTAACGGCCAGCAAGTTGTATTTGACCCAGTAAAAGCTCAATTTGATTCTCCGGTTGATTTAGCTTTTCGGCTTGCATCTGGGTTTTATCGTAAACCTGGGGACTGGCTTAGCGAAAGCGAACTTAACAATCTAGACGCAGTAATTTATTCTCATATCCATTACGATCACTTCAATAAAGCAGACATTGAAAGCATAGGTAATAAACCTCGCTACTTAACACCACTTGGTATGGCAGATAACTTTCCTACCGGTGGTTTTAATATTAGCGAAATGGCGTGGTACGCAAACACTAAAATTGATGATTTAACCATTCATGCGCTACCTGCACATCATTTTAGCGCCCGCGTGCTGGTACCTTTTATTTATGAAGATCGCGATAAAGATTTATGGAATGGCTGGTTACTTGAGCAAAATGGCAGCACTTTATTTTTTGCAGGCGATACTGGCTACTCCCAACATTTTAACGATATACAGAAAAAATATGGCGCTATCGATGTGTGCTTAATGCCAATCGCCTCGTACTACCATGAAGAAAACGGTAACTGGTATCGTTATGTACATACTACTCCTGAGGATGCCTTAACAGCCGCACAGGAGCTTAACTGTAAAGTTATAATACCTTGGGGCTATGGCAACTCAAGTTGGAAGATGGGCGATCACAGCAGCCATTCTGCATTGCTGCGCTTATTGCATATGTATGATGAAATGAAGTCACAAATCCCGCTGTATATTTTAAATGAAGGGCAAAGTGTCGCACTATAAAACGACACTTGGATACTCATACGATTGCTCTTCCGCCTTACATTCATCATCACCGAGAGAGCGATTTATTGGCCCAAGTAACATACTAAAAAAACCATTAATGATATTCGCTGTTTGATGTGTATCTGAACTATCAAGCGAGTGGTTCTGCACTTGCCGTTGCTGACTTTGTGCACTACCAACAACAAAGTCACAACCCGAGCTCATTACTTGCGAAGAAGTACAGCCAGATAACAACATAGCCACAATTATTCCTTTTATATTAATTCTAGTAGTGCCATTACTTTACCTGTTAACTGAGCGAGAAAATGTAAAAAACTGTATTCACTTACGATCCATTACTATCACTAATTTTATACCTGAACATTCTGTCTGTTGTTTTCAATTTTTGTTTCAGTCACTATTGAACCACAAACAAAATAAGAAACTTTGAGAATTAGATGAAAACAGCCGCGCTTACCTTAGGCCTATTAATGAGCAACGCCGCTATGGCTATCGATGTAGAGCATACAGCAACACCAATTACTATTGACGGTGTATCTGAAAGCGCATGGGACCAAGCAAAATGGCAGCCTATGCCTTTTCTTATGGATGGCACCTTGCCTGACTCAGATAAAGACTTTAAAGGCCGCTACAAGTTACTTTGGGATGAAAACTACCTGTATTTACAAGCCGATATTGTGGATGATGTACTAATTGATACCCATCCAGATCCTACCGATAAGTACTGGGACGATGATGCCTTAGAAGTGTTTATTGATAGCGACGCATCTGGCGGTAACCATCAGTTCAATCATACTGCGTTTGCCTATCACATTGGTCTTGATAACCAAGCTGCCGATTTCGGAGCTGATAAAAAACCCCATTTATACACAGATCATTTAATCAGCCACTGGCAACGAAACAGTACCGCCCCATATAACATCACATGGGAAGTAGCCATTAAGCTCTACCCGAATGATTTCCAAGAAGGCGCGCCAAACACCCCGCTTAAGTTAACGGCAAAACAAGTAATCGGCTTTATGCTCGCCTACTGCGATAACGACGGCAGTAAAATTCGTGAGCACTTTATGGGTTCGCATGAAGTACAACCCGTTAATGGCAGCCGCAACCTAGGCTATATCGACGCCAGCGTATTTGGAAAGGTTACGTTATTACCGAAAAAGTGATAGGAGTTGGCGAGTCAACTAGAGTAAAGTTAGCAAGTTAAGCAAGGTTGGGTTGAGCGCAGCGAAACCCAACGAAAAAATACCCCGCTAACAAAAACAGGGGCTTTGCATTATCAGCTACTTTAAAAGCCCTTCCTCTTTTACTGCTCATTTTCTTCTCCTTGTGCAAAAAAATCTTTAAGTCAGTTATTCACAAAGAGGATAAGAGGCGCTGCACTTTTAGAGGAAAGAGGTTATGTTGCATGGTTTATAAAATCTAGCGATTTTTACCTAATAGCTATACAAACACCAATCTAGCCAACTACGCTGTTCTAATCTGACAGCTGACCGCTTATAGCTTACAGCTCTTCCCCTCACAAACTTTACTCTCGCTAACTTTACTCTCGCTAACTAATAACCACAAAAAAGCCGCTGTATTTTGCAATACAGCGGCTTTTAAAATCAGCTTAATTTATAAGGTGATTATCCTTTAGGCGCACGACCAGCACGTTTACGTTCGTTTTCTGTAAGATGACGCTTACGGATACGAATGTTTAGTGGTGTTACTTCAACTAGCTCGTCATCATCGATGAACTCAAGCGCTTGCTCAAGTGAGTAGTTTAGGTGCGGAGAAAGCGTTTGCGCTTCATCAGTACCAGATGCACGTACGTTAGTTAACTGCTTGCCTTTAAGGGCGTTAACTGTAAGGTCGTTATCACGGTTATGAATACCGATAACCATACCTTCGTATACTTCAACACCGTGACCGATGAATAAGCGACCACGTTCTTGTAAGTTGAATAATGCGTTAGTAAGTGCTTTACCTGTTGCATTTGCAATCATTACACCGTTCTTACGAACACCGATCTCGCCACCTTTGTGCGGACCGTAATGGTCGAAAGTATGGTACATAAGACCTGAACCTGATGTAAGCGTCATGAAATCAGTTTGGAAACCGATTAAACCACGACTTGGGATCATAAAGTCTAAACGCATACGACCTTTGCCATCTGGCGTCATATTTGTTAGTTCGCCTTTACGAAGACCAATTTGCTCCATTACAGAACCTTGGTGCTCATCTTGACAGTCAATTGTTACTGTTTCAAACGGTTCTTCTAGAACGCCATCAACAGTACGTAAGATTACTTCTGGACGAGAAACAGCTAGCTCGTAACCTTCACGACGCATGTTTTCGATTAAGATACCTAGGTGTAATTCACCACGACCAGATACACGGAAGCTATCTGGGCTAGCAGTATCTTCAACGCGAAGTGCTACGTTGTGTACTAATTCTTTGTCTAAACGCTCACGGATATTACGTGACGTTACAAACTTACCTTCTTTACCACAGAAAGGTGAGTTATTTACAGAGAATGTCATTGTTACAGTTGGCTCATCAACACTTAGTGGTGGTAATGCCTCAACGTTGCCAGGGAAACAAACTGTATCAGAAATCTTAAGCTCACCAATACCTGTTACTGTAACGATGTTACCAGCGTAAGCTTTATCAGTTTCGATACGCTCAAGGCCTAGGTAGCTTTGTACTGCGCCAATTTTACCATTACGTTTAGTACCATCGGCACTGATAATAGTAACTTGTTGGTTAGGAGCAACAGAACCACGTTTGATACGACCGATACCGACTACACCAACATATGAGTTGTAATCAAGTTGCGAAATCTGCATTTGGAAGTCACCTTCAGGATCTGCATCCGGTGGTGATACTTCGTCAACGATCATCTTGAACATAGGTTCCATGTTGTCTGATGGCTCGTCTAAATCTAATGTTGCCCAGCCGTTGATTGCTGATGCATAGATTACTTTAAAGTCTAACTGTTCGTCAGTTGCGCCTAGGTTGTCGAATAAATCAAAGATTTGATCCATAACCCAATCAGGACGTGCACCTGGCTTATCAATTTTATTGATAACAACGATTGGCTTTAAGCCTTGCGCGAATGCTTTTTGCGTAACGAAACGCGTTTGTGGCATTGGACCTTCTTGAGCATCAACAAGTAGTAATACTGAGTCAGCCATCGAAAGTACGCGTTCAACTTCACCGCCAAAGTCGGCGTGTCCAGGGGTGTCTACGATATTGATATGGTAGTCATTCCATGAAATGGCTGTGTTTTTAGCCAAAATGGTAATACCACGTTCTTTCTCAATGTCGTTTGAGTCCATCACGCGCTCTTCGTTACCGCCGCGTGTTTCTAATGTACCTGATTGCTCAAGTAGTTTGTCAACCAATGTTGTTTTACCGTGGTCAACGTGCGCGATAATCGCTATATTTCTTAACTTTTCGATGCTCATATTTTTACTCAGAGAAATTAATTCTCAATGATCCTGCAAGATCTACGCACTCACCTGCGTTTTCACGAGATGTCCCAGCATAGGATTTAAAAGGGCGCATATTATCCCTCATTAATGACATGGATGAAAGTTTATCCAATATATATTTCACAACTTTCTTCATACTTCTAATAAGTATCTGTTTTATATATGACATTTTAATTAATTTAATTTTTCAATTTGTCACTATTTTGCTCATTCCTAGCTATTATTGTCATAATTTGGCAGTATTTGGTGAGTAAGTTAGCTTTATGTTGGTGTTTATAATCTATACAATTTAGCGCCAAAGAGAAGTGACCACACTGACGCACCAAAATGATCACAAGCCGATCCAATATGGTGCAAAACATATAGCAACTGGATGTATAACTTATTTTTTAACCTTAAAAAACAATGCACTATAAAAATGGCATAAAAGCCGCTTACTATAAAAGCAAAAGCAATTATGCAGCAAAATAAAACCCAACAGTTGGAGGACACATGTCACAATCGGTTTTAGATTTTATTAAAGAAAATGACGTTAAGTTCGTTGATTTACGCTTTACTGATACCAAAGGTAAAGAGCAACATGTTTCTATTCCTCATCACCAAGTAGATGAAGATTTCTTTGAAGACGGCAAAATGTTTGACGGTTCTTCAATTGCTGGTTGGAAAGGCATTAACGAATCAGACATGGTATTACTACCTGTTGCTGAGTCTGCTAAATTAGACCCTTTCACAGAAGAAGCTACTTTAATTTTACGTTGTGATGTTGTTGAACCTGGCACATTACAAGGTTATGAGCGTGATCCTCGTTCAGTTGCTAAGCGCGCTGAAGAGTACATGCGTTCTACTGGTATTGCTGATACCGTGCTATTTGGTCCTGAGCCAGAGTTCTTCGTATTTGATGACATCAAATACAAAACTGATATGTCAGGTTCAATGTACAAAATTGATTCTAAGCAAGCAGCTTGGAACTCAGATAAAAGCTACGAAGGCGGCAACACTGGCCATCGTCCAGGCGTGAAAGGTGGTTATTTCCCTGTTGCTCCAGTTGATGATTTCCAAGATTGGCGTTCAGCGACGTGTTTAGTTCTTGAAGAGCTAGGTCAAGTTGTAGAAGCGCATCACCACGAAGTGGCTACAGCTGGTCAAAACGAAATCGCAACTCGCTTTAACACTATGGTATTAAAAGCGGATGAAATCCAAGAAATGAAATATGTTATCCATAACATGGCTCATTTATATGGCAAAACAGCTACCTTCATGCCTAAGCCAATAGTTGGTGACAATGGTTCTGGTATGCACTGTCACCAGTCTTTAGCTAAAGACGGTGTTAACTTATTCGCAGGCGACAAGTACGGCGGTCTTTCTGAAGAAGCGCTTTACTACATCGGTGGTATTATCAAGCATGCTAAAGCAATCAATGCTTTTGCAAATGCGTCTACTAACTCGTACAAACGTTTAGTACCAGGGTTTGAAGCGCCAGTAATGCTTGCATATTCTGCACGTAACCGTTCTGCATCAATCCGTATCCCAGTGGTTCCATCAGAAAAAGGTCGTCGTATCGAAGTACGCTTCCCAGATCCAACAGCTAACCCATACCTTGCTTTCGCTGCAATGCTTATGGCTGGCCTTGATGGTATCAAAAACAAGATCCACCCTGGCGATGCAATGGATAAAGATTTATACGACTTACCAGCAGAAGAAGCAGCAGAAATCCCAACAGTTGCAACTTCACTACAAGAAGCGCTTGCGTCTCTAGATGCTGACCGTGAGTTCTTAAATCAAGGTGGTGTATTCACTAACGATTTAATCGATGCTTACATTGCGCTTAAGTCTAAAGAAGTTGAAAAGCTTAACATGACGACTCACCCTGTTGAGTTCGAAATGTACTACAGCTGTTAATTAGGCTGTAGAAAAATTATCTTATAGATAATATATGTGTGTTCTCAAGGCCCGTTCTGCGGGCTTTTTTTATGGCTAATTTTCCCATTCTCCACTAAAGTTTAATTAGTGCAAAAAATGCAAGGTGACAAGGTGAAAAAGACGCTTTTATTACTAGTAACTCTGATTTTAATCAGCTTTTATGGCTATTCTGGCGATAAGAAAATTTATTCTTGGAAAGATAAAAATGGCGTATCAGTATTTTCAGATACTCCTAAACCAGGTGCGCAAGAAATCAAGCTCACCAATCAAAGTTTGTCGATGCCGACTGTTGATACAAGCATTTTAGATGAACAGCAACCAGCGGCTGTGAAAAGCTATAAAGCGGTTATTTCTTCCCCTGCCGATCAAGGCACTGTTCGTGAAAATACCGGTTCAGTGTATGTAACTAGCCGTATAACACCACGCTTTGAGAATGGTTTTAAAATTCAACTACTAGTTGATGGCGCACCGTACGCAGAACCTAGCAATATCAGTACTTTTGCCCTGCGCGAGGTAAACCGTGGCGAACACACATTGCAACTGAAGCTATTTGACCCACAAGGCTATGTTGTCTCTGTTAGTCCAGTGAGCACATTTTATATGCATAGAGCATCGTCTTTATAAAAACCATGTATTTCTATCAAAGACCATAATTTACTTAAAATATTTGTGCTAAGCTGCTAATAATCATCAACGCACTAAAATGGTGCAATCATGCCCGATAATAAAAATTTTAACCCTGAGTTACTAACTAGCATTTGGCAAAACCTGTCAACGGCAGTGATCTTACTTGATCAACAATTCACCCTTATTTACGCTAATAATAGCGCCAGTGAACTGTTAGGATTAGGCCCTAAACGTATCCTCAATCAACCGTTTGACAGTCTTTTTAATTACCATTCCATTGACCTTAAACGCATTGCACAATACTCTTTGGTAGATGGTGTAGATTGCCACCAGCACAGAGCTGACGTGGTTTTTGTTGATTCTCGTCATGCCAAACTGGCAATTAGTTCGCGTCGCGTGAAGTTACAAAATGAGTATTTTATTTTATTCGAGTGTCGCCAAACCGATGATGAAATTCGCCACGATCAAGCTTCTAATCAAATGCATCAATATCAAGCAGCACGTAACCTAATTAGAGGGCTTGCTCATGAAATCAAAAATCCTTTAGGCGGAATTCGCGGAGCGGCGCAATTATTGCAGTATGAGGTTGATCAGCAAGAACGGGATGAATGTGCAGAATTAATTATTGAACAAGCCGATCGCTTACGAGAGCTTGTTGACAGGCTACTGGGCCCGAATCAATTACCACAAAAGTCATACGGTAATATTCATCAAACCTTAGAGTCTGTAATTAAACTAAGTACATTAGATAATTGCGCCAATATTAGCTTGGAAAAAGATTACGACCCAAGTATACCTGATGTCTATATTGACCAAGGTAAAATTCAGCAAGTAGTACTTAACATCGTTCGAAATGCACAACAAGCGTTAGTCGGTGGTGGCGTGATAAAAATTAAAACACGTATTAATCACCAGCAACGTCGCCCCGGAAAAGCCCCTAAAAAGGCACTGCTGATCCAAATTTCAGATGACGGACCAGGTATCGATTCCAGCATCAAAGAGACATTATTTTACCCGATGATCACCAACAAAGAAGGTGGTTCTGGCTTAGGTCTCTCGATTGCACAAACCTTGATCGATCAACACAACGGCTATATAGAATGCGATAGCTGGCCAGGTCATACAGAGTTTAATATATATCTGCCTTTTGCGGATTAATCGGTTTTTGGAGTTTGCATGAAAACAGTTTGGCTGGTTGATGATGATGCATCTATTCGCTTTGTACTTGAAAAAGCACTAACTCGCGCAGGATTTAATGCTGAAAGTTTTTCTAATGCACAAGACGTGCTGTCAGCATTAAAGTTTAGCCAACCTACGGTACTGGTGTCTGATGTACGTATGCCTGGTATGGATGGTATGGCATTATTAGAACTGATCGCTGAACAAAACCCAGGCTTGCCAGTGATCATCATGACTGCGCATTCAGATTTAGATTCAGCGGTAAATGCGTTTCAAAAAGGTGCTTTTGAATACCTAGCCAAACCATTTGATTTAAATGAAGCCGTTGCGTTAGTAGAAAGCGCGTGTCGCGCTAACTCAACTAAAAAAGTAAAACGTAAACCCGCACCACCTAAAAGTGCCCATATCATTGGCGAAGCGCCAGCCATGCAGGAAGTATTTCGGGCAATAGGTAAGCTGTCAGCATCAAGTATGAGCGTACTTATCAATGGTGAATCTGGCACCGGTAAAGAATTAGTAGCCAGTGCTTTACATAACCACAGCCCACGCAAAGAAAACCAGTTTATTGCCTTAAACATGGCAGCTATTCCAAAAGAGTTGGTTGAATCAGAGCTATTTGGCCATGAAAAAGGCGCTTTTACTGGTGCTGATAGCGTACGTAAAGGTCGCTTTGAGCAAGCCAATGGCGGTACGCTATTCTTAGATGAGATTGGTGATATGCCGCTGGATGTACAAACCCGTTTGCTGCGTGTTTTAGCTGATGGTGAGTTTTATCGTGTTGGTGGCCATCAAAGTATTAAAGTTGATGTCCGGATCATTGCCGCGACTCACCAAAACCTTGAAGACTTAGTAAAACAAGGCAAATTCAGAGACGATTTATTTCATCGCTTAAATGTTGTGCGCCTGCGCCTACCTGCACTGCGTGAACGTACCGAAGACATTGAACGCTTAGCACAGCATTTTTTACATAAAAGCGCCAAAGACTTACAAGTCGAAAGCAAAATTCTCAGCTCAAAAGCCACCGACTTACTACGCTTGTTCAACTGGCCTGGCAATGTTCGTCAACTAGAGAACACCTGCCGCTGGCTTACCGTTATGGCTCCCGGCGAGCTTGTGAGTGAGCAAGACTTACCTCCAGAGATCTTAGCAATTGACGAGACTCAACAAGAGGGTGATTGGCTTGATGCCTTTCAACAATGGCTTAACCTAGAGCTTAAGCAAGGCAAAGAAAACATCTGGCCTAATGTACAAGCGCAATTAGAAACCCGCCTAATTAAAACCGCATTGGCAAACTGTGCAGGACATAAACAAGAAGCCGCAGTAAAAATAGGCTGGGGCCGCAATACATTGACCCGTAAATTAAAAGAGCGCAATATCAACTAACTTCCCTGCTCAAACGAAGGAAAATAAGTTGAAGTTAATCGAGCATATTCCATTAATAAAGCAGATGGAGATACTTAATAGGCTGAGTTTTTTTAGAGAGTTCAGCCTCAATGAGCGCCAAGTATTACTGGAGTCATTCAGTCACTTATACTTGATCAATAAAGATCGCTTTGTGTTTAAACAGTTTGATAACGACAAACAACTGTATATCGTGCTCAGCGGCGCTATTGTGGTATTTAAACACAGTCATCTGATGGATTTAGGCACCATTGAACCAGGCGAATTTATTGGTGAAGGTGCGTTTATAAATAACCGCGAGCACAGCACCAGTGCTCGTGCTAAAAGCGATACCATAGTACTGGCGATTACCAGCGAAGCACTAATACGTTTACCAAATGTGATCCGCGAAAAAATTAAAGACCGCATTATCGAAGGGATGAGCGAGCGTATAGCCAAACTTAGTCACTACCTAGAATCACGGGGCTAATCCATATACACAACTTGCAGCGAGCAGTTTAACCAATGCGGCCCTGTAATGTGTGCGTTATAGCGAAATGTATCTGAGGGCTTTTCCCCAAAAGGAGTAGCAACCAAAGGGCTTAAATGCGTGTATGACTGCGAAGTATCTCTATAATTGATGACTAAATAATTTTCATAACGCTGCCAAACTAACTGAGCGCGGGCACCATTTAGTAAAGCAAATTCAACCAAGTTATCAACAAATCTAACTTTGAGACCATTGTAACGATCTTCAACGCAACCAGTAGTTCGCATTTGTTCTGGCACATCAAAACCTAGCTCTATTTGCTCACCACGCAAGTAAAAGCCAATATTGCCATTGCTATAATGATGATTTGCCGCCGACACATAGTGTATCTGTGGCTGATAGCCCATTGCTTGCATAATATCAGCAAGCTGCTCGGTTTCAGCTGTAAGTAACTTATCTTCGGAAGTTAACAGTGTCGCAGCGGCAAACTCTTTGGGGATTGGTAATTGAATAAACTGATACGGTAATGGTTGTTGCTGTAAGCGTATTGTTAGCTGTTGTTTTTCTAGCTCTGTTAACGCTTGCGTGTACACATATATTGTTGGTTGTTGGCACGCAGTTAGTAATAACAACATGCCAATTAAAATGCCATATTTCATAGTCACCTCGAATAGATTACAACTGTAGTCTATTCGAGGTGACTATTTATAGCAAGTTAATTCACTTGGCTATTGAGCCAAGCATCCACGCTTTTACGGGTATATAAAACATCCTTAAACAAGCGGTGTCGTTGAAACTCAAGTAGTTTTTCTTTGCTATTTTCACCACAACTTAATTGGCTGTGATTGTCGTTAAAACGTGAAATTAAAGAAAAACCACGATCTGACCTATCAGGCGCTTTTTTTACAATCTTGCTAAGTTCAGACCTTACATCATCAGCGGTCATAAACCCTGAACCCTCCAGGCCCATTAACTCTTTTTTCATGGCTGATCTAATACCCATTTTAAATCTCCAGTACTGCGGCATTTGTAATAAAATGACCAACTAAATATCGAATACGACACGAATAGCAAATTACAGGCCAGCTACTGACGCGGATACTACGCTTGAATTACTACCGTTTTTTTAAAGACGGTAGAAAATTCAAAAAAGTTTCAGGTTAATTCTATTTAATGCCCTGTATACTTTTGGCAGCTTGATGCAAAAGTCGCGCACAGCCTTTATACTACAGGCTGTGCCCTACCTTAATGAGATCAAACATGAACGACGAATATATTGAAATTGAATTAGAAGAAGAGCCAATTGAGCTATGCAAACTCTTAAAAGTTCTTGATTTAGTCGAAGGTGGCGGCCAAGCCAAAAACCTTATCACTGAAGGCTATGTTGGCGTTAACCATGAAATTTGTACAATCAAGCGGAAAAAATTATACAGTGGCGACATTCTTGAATTTGATGGTGAGCAATTTCAACTGACATTAAGCGAAAGTGCTATTCCAGCAGAGCGCGCTGTTACATCAACGCAACCTGAACCACAACAAAGTGCAGAGCCTGCTACTAACGCGCCTTCTAAAGCTAAGCGTAAACGTACCAAAAAACCAAAAGTGGATGAAAAAACAGGCCGTCGCCCTATTTCATTCGGCTAATCCAATTTAGACTACGTGCAACTTGTAAAAGTAGCCGTAGTCGCCTTTAATAACTTTTTAAATAATAGTTTAAAAGGTAATGTATGACTCCTCCGCACTGGTTAAAATCTGTCGCTTGGGCAGCCCTTATTTGGAACTTGCTAGGGGTAATTGCATTCATTATGCAAATGCTCATGACTCCAGACATGATAAGTAAACTCCCTATAGAACAACAAGCTGCATATTCAAACACACCAATTTGGTCAACTATTGCATTCGCTACCGCGGTTTTTGGTGGGGTATTAGGCTGTATTTTATTATTACTTAAAAAAGCCCTTGCTCGAGTGCTTTTTGCGCTCTCACTCGCTGGGATTTTTATCCAGCAATTTTATAATTTCATTGTTATTAATAGTATTGAATTACTCGGTGCCAGCGCGGTGTTTATGCCAATATTCGTAGTCGTAATTGCAATTATCCTGCTACTGCTAAGCCACAAAGGCAAACAGCAAGGTTGGCTACTGTAAAACACGCTATTGAGTTGCTATTGTTTTACTGCTGACGCTTGAAATATAAATTTTCAGCATCATATATACCCTATCACTTGTATAAAAATCGCGCAAAAACACACTGGTATGTACTTTGCATTTTAATTATTCAAAGAGAGGTTACATTTACCACTTAAGTACCATTTAAGGATATTCATCTAACTTAGGGGCACATAATGAACAATAGTTTTGACACCCAAAAACAACTCACTATCAACGGTGAGCAGTTTCATATCCATTCACTGCAAGGTTTAGGCGATAAAGCCAAGCGACTGCCGTTCTCGCTCAAGATCCTACTCGAAAACTTACTGCGCAATGAAGACGGCGTAAATATTAAAAAACAAGATATTGAAGCGTTGCTAAACTGGGATTCACAAGCCAAGCCCAGTGCTGAGGTAGCATTTACACCCGCCCGCGTGGTGATGCAAGATTTTACTGGCGTACCAGCAATCGTCGATTTGGCCGCAATGCGTGATGCTATGGAAAGACTTGGCGGCGATCCTGCGAAAATAAACCCATTATCCCCTGCGGAATTAGTTATCGACCACTCAGTACAAGTAGACGGTTATGGTGAAGATGGCTCATTTGATTTAAATGCCAAGCTTGAGTACGAACGCAATAAAGAACGTTATGAGTTTTTACGCTGGGGTCAAACAGCCTTTGATAACTTAAAAGTTGTGCCACCAGCAACGGGGATTGTTCACCAAGTGAATTTAGAATACCTTGCTCGCGTTGTCTTTAATGAAGAGCGCAATGGGCAAAGATTTGCTTACCCTGACACCTTAGTCGGTACTGATTCACATACCACTATGATCAACGGCTTAGGCGTACTTGGTTGGGGTGTAGGCGGCATTGAAGCAGAAGCTGCAATGCTAGGCCAGCCAATTAGCTTACTGATCCCGCAAGTGGTGGGTATGAAGCTCAACGGCCGTTTACCGGAAGGCACCACAGCGACCGATTTAGTGCTGACCGTTACTGAAATATTGCGTAAGCATGGCGTTGTCGGTAAATTTGTAGAATTTTATGGCGATGGCCTTGCTGATTTACCACTGGCCGACCGCGCAACCATAGCCAACATGGCACCGGAATACGGCGCTACCTGTGGTATTTTCCCTATTGATGATGAAACAATTAATTATCTTCGTTTAACCAACCGTGATGAAACACAGCTAAAACTGATAGAAGACTACGCAAAACACCAAGGCCTATGGCGTAACGATGGCGATGAAGCAAATTACACCGACAAGCTCGAATTAAATCTAAACGATGTAGTGCCAAGCCTTGCCGGTC
Organism: Pseudoalteromonas sp. SG43-6; assembly: GCF_014164365.1. Taxonomy (NCBI): domain Bacteria; kingdom Pseudomonadati; phylum Pseudomonadota; class Gammaproteobacteria; order Alteromonadales; family Pseudoalteromonadaceae; genus Pseudoalteromonas; species Pseudoalteromonas sp. SG43-6. Next base: position 82,347 of record NZ_JACJEZ010000009.1, on the reverse strand, counting down.
CGAAACGCCCACAAGACAGAATTGCCCTTGATCAAGCTGGCGAAGTTATTGCCAATCATTTAAAAACCTTTCAAGATGAACGTCTTGCTAAACGCGACAATAGTGATGAACAGCAATCACGTATCGAAAGTGAAGGCCCTGTCACTAATCCTGATGAGCCAACCAACGAAGCGCAATTTATGGGCGCAGCAAAGGTTAACTTTAAAGGCCAAGAATTTGAGTTAAAAGATGGCGCTTGTGTAATTGCTGCCATTACTAGCTGTACCAACACTTCTAACCCAAGTGTGATTTTAGCTGCGGGCTTAGTCGCGCAAAAAGCTCGCCAATTAGGAATTAACGTAAAACCTTGGGTAAAAACATCACTGGCACCTGGCTCGCAAGTGGTCACTGACTACTTAGAAAAAGCAGGCTTGATGGACGATTTAGATGCCCTTGGCTTTAATTTAGTGGGTTATGGCTGCACTACCTGTATTGGTAACTCAGGTCCGCTTGCCGATGAGATCAGTGAGGCAATTCAACAGCACAAATTAGTAGTAAGCTCTATTTTATCGGGTAACCGTAACTTTGAAGGACGTATTCACCAAGATGTGAAAATGAACTTTTTAGCCTCACCACCTTTAGTTGTCGCCTATGCGATTGCAGGTCGTACAGATATCGATGTTTATAACGAACCACTTGCGCAAGATGCTAATGGTAACGATATTTACCTGAAAAACATTTGGCCTAGTGTCAGCGAAGTGAATGAACTGGTGAAAAAAACCGTCACTAAAGAAATGTTCGCTACCAGTTACGGTAATGTTTATAAGGGTGATGATCGCTGGCAACAAATCAAAATTCCTGATGGTAAACTTTATGACTGGGATGATGCCTCAACGTATATTAAAAAAGCGCCGTTTTTTGATGGCATGACGACAGAACCACCAGGCATCCCTACTATTACGGGTGCTCGCTGTTTAGCAAAACTTGGCGATTCCGTCACTACTGATCATATATCCCCTGCTGGTGCAATTAAAGCAAGCGCGCCTGCTGGCGAATACTTACAAGAAAATGGCGTAGATAAATCGCAATTTAACTCATACGGTTCTCGCCGTGGTAATCATGAAGTAATGATGCGCGGTACATTTGCCAATGTACGCTTAAAAAACTTGCTTGCACCAGGCACCGAAGGCGGTGTAACGCGCACTCAACCTGATGATGAGCTTGCCAGTATTTACGATGCTGCAATGGCGTATCAACAGCAAGGCGTGCCACTCGTTGTGCTTGCCGGTGCTGAGTATGGTACGGGTTCATCACGAGACTGGGCAGCGAAAGGTTCGCTATTATTAGGTATTAAAGCGGTCATTGCGCAAAGTTATGAACGTATTCATCGCTCGAACCTAATTGGCATGGGCGTGCTACCACTGCAATTTAAAGCAGGTGAGAGCCATGAATCACTGGGGTTAACAGGTCAAGAGCAGTTCGATATCGAAGGTCTCTACGATAAAACCAAGGAAGTTAGTGTCGTTGCCACCAATAGCGAAGGCAAAAAACTAAGCTTTAGTGCCGATGTCCGTATTGATACCCCCAAAGAGTGGGATTACTACAAACATGGCGGCATTTTACAGTATGTATTGCGTAATATGTTAACTAGCTAATTAATCTATAATATTAGGGCTTTGCAAAATTAATTTGCTTAGCCCTTAATTTTTTGATGTAAAACAAGTCAGCTTACTCATTATTAACTACACTTAATTCATCTTATCATTAATGCCTGCATACTATGACCGAGCAGAAGATCATCAAAGTACTAAAAGTATTTATTGTCCTTGGCATATGCCTTATTGTGACTGGACATTATTTATTAGTGTCTGATCTGTTTGGTGAACAAAATAGTATTCATGGCATTATTATCAGCGCCGCTTTTATTGCTATTGGGGTGCTATTTTCTCTGCCTACAAAAATTTACCTCACTATTGTTTTAATGAACATAGAGGCTGTACATGACCAACATGTATAGCAGCAAGGTCTTGCAATTAATCAAACCATTTAACACCTCTAAAACTTTATTAATAGCGGCACTTTTAGTGCTTTGCTTACCCACTCAATTACGTGCAAATGACAAATTGATTATTGCATCCGGTAATTTTGCACCTTATTTCATGCAAGATAACGTAACCGGTAATGGTTACTTCGATCAGCTTGTGGTTCAAGTGTTACGGATACAAGGCTATCAAAACCCGCAGTTGGTGCCGTTAAATAATGATGCTATTCAACGCTACTTCAACAATAAAGTCGCTGATATCGCGATCAACTATACGGCACAACCAGCTGCACACGCATTTACTTCTCGTTATCGTGTGCGATTTATGAACCGCGTGACCATGCTCCGTTCTGCATGGACCGAGAAAGTAACTACGCTGAACGATTTGAAAAATTTAAGAGTCGGTAGTTTTATAGGGGCGAGCGATATCTTTGGTGCTGAGTATAAAAACATGGCGACACAGGTATTCACTCACTATAGTGAAGTAGGAAATCAACAAGCCCTAAATAAACAGTTACTTACCAATAAGATCGATGCCCGTATCGGTGATTATTTAATGCTCTACTGGCATACATCAACAAACACCCAACTTGACCCTACAAGTTTTATATATCGCGATATTTTAAACTATCAAGGCTCTTACATTGTTTTTCAAGATAAGTCTGTCAGAGATAATTTTGATGAAGGCCTGACAAGGTTAGTTGCTTCAGGAGAACTAATGATAGCTACTGAGCGTTGGTTAAAAGCTTATAACCTGCCAATCATTAAGCAACAATTTTTTGTAACACAGCCCGAAAAAACACAGCAAAACAACGCTATTGAAGCAAATTAATGCGTCTCATCTAACGATTTAGTGCGATGCTCTAACTGTTCTTTCACTTGCTCTGCATCTTCAAACAGCTTTTTCATCACCACGGGATCATAAACACTGCTTGAGTTTGGCATTAAAGACATATTAGTTGTTTTTGAGGTACCTTTTAAAATAGACGTATCTTCTGCGGCAGTTACCGTAATATCACGCGGATCTAGAATTACTTTTTCACTTGTACCGTTAGGATTAGGCTGATCGGAGTAATGCCATTGCCCTTGCTGATCTTGCCATTTATAAATAACGGTCGTTACTACTGAGCTTTCATCGGTAATTGATTCAACAACTTTTTGACTAGTCTCACTGACCAATTTGGCAGCTATAGCAAAGGTGTCACTTGATAACTCAACCATTTGCTCTGTTAGCTGATTTGATTTACTACTAATACCATCACTGGTTAACCACGTTTGGCCATCGGGTCGTTGCAAGTAAAATAATGCCGCGACACTGATCAGCAATACCATAATCGCTAGGTACGCAAAATACTTCATCTTCAATCCTTTGAGTTAAATTTTTTCTTTCTATTTTCTTACTATCATTGATAGCGAGCTATGATTTTAGCTAGGTCACCATTATCTTTCAAGCTTTGTAAAAAATCATTAAATTCTTTTGCCCGCTTCTTGCCACGCTCAGTATGTGCAAATTGTAGCTGCAAAGGCGCCTCACCGACATTAAAAGCACTTACACCAAGAGCTGAGAATTTAGGGTATTTATTGACGTACCAATCAAAAACCGCGCGCGACATAATAGTAAAACGTCTACTAATATGGTTATCATTATAAAGACTCTGTAATACATCTAGATCCGAATAAAAGTTCTCACGATGTAGGATTTGATCACGTACCAATGGCTCATATTCAGGATATACATAACCAAAGCGCCCTAGCAGTACACCATTATGCAGCACTTTTTCATCTTGAAAATCACTGGGGTTTGCACCATGGGTCACCACCATGACATCTTCAACCATCACAATTTCTTGACTCCAATAATACTTATGGGCTGTCAAGAGCCAACTTTCAGATTCCATACGCGCATCAACCTCACCATTACAAACCATTTTCTCCGAGCGCATTTCAGGGACATATGTATACTCAATAGTAAGGGAGTGCTGCTCAGCAAACTGGGTTATTAACTCATTCAACAGTCCTTTTTTAGCGCCTCCAATAATGTGATATGGGGGATAATTCTCATCAGGTAACGCAACACGAAAGGTGTCAGCAAAAGAGTGGTTTGGAAAAAATAAAAACAAGATAGCAAAGTATCTATTCATCAATGATGCACACAAAGCTAATGGCTACTTACTTTATACTGTAGTCAAAAAAATAAAGCACAGCTAGTAGGCTGCGCTTTAGGAATTTAATGATAACCGTAAGATTAGATCCCATCACCATCAATGTGTAGGCCACATTCGCGGTTTAGACCAAAAAAACGGGTCTCTTCTTCGGTCATACCTGGCTCTAGTTTACGCGTAGTATGCACATCGCCCATTGACACATAACCTTGCTCCCATAATGGGTGGTATGGTAAGTCATGTTTAGTCAGGTACTGATAAACATCGCGATTTGACCATTCAATGATTGGATAAACCTTTACCGTGCCACGGCTAATTTCAACAACTTGCTTGTCAGCACGTGTCGATGATTGGTCACGACGCAAGCCGCTAAACCAAGTACCTGCATTTATATCTTTTAATGCGCGAGTCATTGGCTCAACTTTATTAAGCTGGTTATATTGTTTAATACCCGCTTCGCCTAGCTCCCATAACTTACCAAACTTGGCTTCTTGCCAAGCTGGGCTTAACTGCGACTTATACACTTTCAAATTTAGTGATAAGCGTTCGGTCATTTGCTCAATAAACTGATAAGTCTCTGGAAATAAATAACCTGTATCAGTTAGCACCACTGGAATATCGGCTTTTTGTGACGTTACTAAATGCAACATTACCGCGGCTTGAATACCAAAGCTTGATGATAAAAACTGCGTATCTGGCAAGTTTTCCAGTGCCCATGCTACACGCTGTTCAGCGCTCATATCTTTTAATATGCCGTTAGCATCAGCAAGCAGTGTTACTTGGCTTTCTTTATCAAGCTGTAAAATGTTTTTAAATTCACTCATAGTAAATTCCAAACCTTAGCAAGCGCGAACGCTTGCTTTTAAATTAAGCGTAGAAATCGGTGACTGAGACTTTAACTTCAGCAACAATGCCTTTACGGATCACAAAATCACCAAAACATTCGCCGTCGTTACGCTCACTTGCCCATTGACCTATTAATTTATCAAAGGCCTCTAAATACACGTCTTCACCGACGTTCTCTAAATACAACTTAGGAATACGAGTACCTTCAAGATTGCCACCTAAGTAAACGTTATATTTGCCAGGTCCTTTACCCACCAACCCTGCTTCAGCCAACATTGCGCGGCCACAGCCATTCGGGCAACCAACAACACGCATGATAATACTATCATCAGGAATACCGTGTTTAGCAAGCAGCGCTTCAGTTTTTTCAATTAAGCTTGGTAAATAACGCTCGGCTTCCGCCATCGCTAAAGGGCAAGTCGGCAGTGAAACACAGGCCATTGAGTTTTTTCGCTGCTCTGAATCTTTGTCATCAATCAAACCGTGTTCACGCGCTATTTTTTCAATTATTGCTTTTTGATCAGCAGGCACACCGGCAATGATCAAGTTTTGATTTGCCGTCATACGAAAATCACCTTGGTGAATTTCAGCAATTTTACGACAACCTGTTTTCAGTGGTTTACCCGGAAAATCTAAAATACGACCACTTTGGATAAATAAGGTTAAGTGATGCTTACCATCAATACCTTCAACCCAACCAATGCGATCGCCACGATGAGTAAACTCATAAGGGCGGCTTGGTGCAAATTTAACCCCTGCACGTTGCTCTACTTCCGCTTTAAATACATCAGTACCTACACGATCTAAGGTGTATTTAGTTTTTGCATTTTTACGGTTTGAGCGATTACCCCAGTCGCGCTGTACAGACACCACATGCTCAGCAATTTTTAGCGTATCTTCGAGTGCGATAAAACCAAAATCATCGGCTTTACGTGGATACGTTGCAGTATCACCGTGGGTCATAGCAAGGCCACCACCTACTAGCACGTTAAAACCAACTAATTTACCGTTATCAGCAATCGCGACAAAGTTTAAGTCATTCGCATGCACATCCACTTCGTTGTTCGGTGGAATAGTCACTGTGGTTTTAAACTTACGTGGTAAGTAAGTTGAACCTAAAATTGGCTCTTCTGTGGTTTCGCTTTTTTCGCCGTTTAGCCAAATTTCAGCATACGCTTTAGTTTTTGGTAACAAGTGCTCAGAAATTTTCGCTGCCCACTCATACGCTTCTTGATGCAGCTCAGATTCAACCGGATTAGTAGTGCATAGTACGTTACGGTTTACATCACCCGCTGTTGCGATAGAGTCAATGCCCACGCTATCCAACATTTGGTGCATGCCTTTTATATTTGGCTTTAACACACCATGAAACTGAAACGTTTGGCGAGTTGTTAAACGAATACTACCGTAGCTGGTTTTTTCATCAGCGAACTTATCAATTGCTAACCATTGCTCTGGCTTGATGATACCGCCAGGCATACGTGCACGTAACATGACGTTGTGTAATGGCTCAAGCTTTTGCTTAGCACGCTCACCACGAATATCACGGTCATCTTGCTGATACATACCGTGGAAACGAATTAACTGAAAGTTATCCGCAGTGAAACCACCGGTGATCTCATTTTTTAAGTCTTGTTCAATTGTGCCACGTAAAAAGTTACTTTCTCTTTTCAAGCGCTCGTTATCAGAAAGCTTTACGTTTTTATCTTGTTCGCTCATGTTTAATCCTAAATTTGTTACAGTGACGGCTGTTAGCTTTTAATAAAATAAACAACGTGCGCTTAGTACACGTCTTTCTGATAGCGGTTAGCGCTGCGCAAATCTTTCAAGTATTGATCTGCATCTTCATAGCTCTTACCTGTGTTCTCGCTAATAATATCAACCAACGCATTGTGCACGTCTTTTGCCATTCGATTAGCGTCACCACAAATATATAAATGCGCGCCCGCTTCTAGCCATGCAAATACGTCTTTGCTGTTTTGGCGTAGCTTGTCTTGCACGTAGACCTTCTCTGCTTGGTCACGGCTAAACGCCACATCAACTTTACTTAGTAGCCCTGATTTTAAGTAACCTTGAATTTCTACTTGATATAAGAAATCTTGGGTAAAGTGTGGGTTACCAAAGAATAACCAGTTTTTACCGGATGCTTCGCGGGCATCACGTTCTTGTAAGAAAGCACGGAACGGCGCAATACCAGTACCAGGGCCGACCATGATCACTGGCGTTTCGTCGTTAGCAGGTAAACGGAAGTTATCGTTATGCTCGCTATATACTTTTACTCTACAGCCTTCTTCGGCACGACGTGCTAAATAACCCGAACAACCACCTAAGTGCTCACTACCGAATGCCTCAAATTCAACTAGACCAATGGTTAAATGCACTTCATCTTCAACCTCAGCTTGGCTTGAAGCGATAGAATATAAACGCGCTTGTAGTTTGCGTAGGCAATCAACTAAAGTTTGTGCTTCAAGCTTGGCTGGATTTTGGCGGATCACATCATAGATTTGACGAGGCTCGATGTATTCACGCATTGCCACTTTATCTTCAACCAGCTTTAATAACTCAGGTGTGCCTGTCGCTATCGCGTACTTTTCCACAAAACCTGGGTATGATTGAGTCAGCTCTAACTTTTCAATTAAGGCATCACGAATGCTTAGCTCTTCATCAGCGATTTTAACTTGGCTTGCAGCATCAATTTGCGTCAGTGTCAGTACTTCATCAACCAGTGCTTCATCATTTAAGAAGTACACACCCAGCGAGTCACCCGGTGTGTAAGTAATATCAGACCCTTCCAGTGAAATCTCAACATGGCGCACATCTTTGGTTGAATCTCGACCGGTGATCTTTTGCACTAGGCTAAGCTCTGCTGGAAATGGGTTTTGCTTGGTATATTGGCTGGCAGCTGTTGCTGGTGTACCAAATGACACCACTTGCCCACCTGTTGCGCCTTGCTGTGCTTTTAAATCAGGTTCAAATGCATCAAGTGCTCCGCTGATCCAGCTGGCGGCTTCATCATCGTAATCAACGTCTAAATCAGCACGCTGGTAAATGGTTTCTGCACCGAGCTTATTTAAGCGCTGTTCAAAGTCTTTTGCTGTTTGACAGAAGAACTCATAGCTTGAATCACCTAAACCTATAACCGCAATTTTAACGCCATCAAGCTTAGGTGCTTTTTTGGTTGCTAAAAACTCATGTAATGTTTCGGCATCTTCCGGCGGCTCACCTTCACCGTAAGTAGAAACAACGACAGTTAAGAATTTTTCTTTTTTCAGGGCCGTTGGTTTGTAATCAGCCATGCTAACTAACTTAACAGCTAAACCACGAGACTCCGCTTGCTCTTTGAGCTTAGTCGCTACACCTTTTGAATTACCGGTTTGTGAGCCATATAAAATGGTCAATGCAGCTGCATCTCCAGCACTTGGCGCAGCACCTACAACACCACCTAAGGCCGCCGTATTGGCATTCGCAGCAAGATAGCCACTTACCCAAGCTTGCTGAATTGGATTAAGCTCAGCCACTAAACCTTGCAGCTTTTGTACTTGCTCTTGCGATAGCGGACTTGCCGCGGCATTGAGTTGACCTAACAACATGAATTAATTCCCCGTAACCCTGAAAGTTATCTGCAAAATGATCACTGATTACAGTAATCACTTTGCCTAAAATTTGTGTCGCCTTTAAGGCAAATAACTCAGGCCCTAAAGATTTCTCTGAGTGTGAAGAATAACGGGGTACGCGCCAATAAAAAAAGAATAGAATCTGCTTTGTTATTCCATTTAGTTATTAATTTATAAATTAACCAGTAAAAACAGATTAAAAGGTAAAAATAACTGCTGATGATTTCAGCACCACGCTTAGCCGATCAGGAATATCATACAAAAATTTATTCACTTCATTTTTTTCAAAATACAAATTAACTTTTTTGCAACAAATCTTGAGTAGCCTATAGTGGATTTGGCCACATTCTGTGCGCCGACTATAAATACAATAAGGAAACACTATGTCACACGGGGCATATAGAAAACTCATACTCAGCAGTGCTATGTTAGCTACAGCACTTCCCTGCATGGCCAGCATTAATAATGGTGACTTTGAAAACTGGTCAAGTAATAGCCCAAACGGCTGGAGTACGATTGACTCAGGCATTACACTATCAGCTTCAAATACCATAGTGAATTCAGGAGCTCTTGCTGCAAAAGTAGTGGTTAATACCGCTAGTCAAAGCAATACTGATTTACTGCAAGAAGTTACTGTTGAGGCCGGCAAAAGCTACTTATTCTCAAGCTGGGTTTATCACACCGAAGGCGGCATTAAAGCGCGCTTAATTGCCGACGGCTATCAAGGCTATTCAAATCCAGCGTTATTAAATCAGTGGCAACAAATAAGCTATACATATACAGCAACCAGCAATGCTACGATTACCGTGGGCCTGCGTTTTTACGATGTCAGCGGCTTTGATGGCAGTGAAACTATTTATGTGGATAGTTTTACACCAGGTTCTAGTGATACCACCCCACCGCCACCAGTCGGTTGTGCTGATAACACCGTTAACTTAGCACTGACAACTGATAACTATGGCGAAGAGACTAGCTGGCAAATCACTAACGCCCAAGGCATAGCAGTTGCGTCAGGTGGCAGTTATAGTGGCAACAACAGCTATACAGAGCAAGCTTGCTTAGTTGATGGCGATTACACATTTAGTATTTTTGATAGTTACGGCGACGGTATTTGCTGTTCATTTGGTAATGGTAGCTACGCGCTAACATCTGCCCAAACAACATTGGCTAGCGGCAGTAGTTTTCAAAGCAGTGAAGCAACTCCCTTTATACTTGGTGATAATACCAACCCAGAAACGCCGCCCAGCGAGCCAACTGGCTACTATGTTACAGTACAAGGTTTAACGGGCTATGCACTTAAAACCGCGCTTTATAACATTATTAAAGGTCACAACTCACAAGGTTATTCAGCTATTTGGAGTTTTTACGATCTTGCTTCACGGGATAAGTACTTTGAAAATGACAATTCAATACTCGATCGCTATTCAGAAAATCCCACCGGTCAAGACAGCTATAACTATGTCGCTGTAAGTGATCAATGCGGCACTTACAATAGTGAAGCTGATTGTTATAACCGCGAACATTCATTTCCGAAAAGTTGGTTTGGCGGCACAAATGAGCCTATGAACTCAGACGTACATCATATTTTTGCAACCGATGGTTATGTTAATTCAAAACGTAGCAATTACCCATTTGGCGAAGTAGGCAGCGCCAGTTTCACCTCAAGCAATGGCAGTAAACTTGGCAGCGCAGCAAGCTCGATTAATTACTCAGGCACAGTATTTGAGCCAATCGATGAGTTTAAAGGTGACTTTGCTCGCGCCTACTTCTATATGGCAACCCGCTACGAAAACGTCATTGGTACTTGGCAAAACAACACCACGGCTAGTAATGCCGTGCTTAACGGCTCTAGTAACCAAGTGTTTGAGAATTGGGTAGTGACTATGTTGGTTAATTGGCATAACGACGATCCAGTCAGTCAACTTGAACTAGATAGAAACCAAGCCGCTTATGAGCATCAAGGCAACCGCAATCCATATATCGATCATCCAGAATTTGTTGAGATGATTTGGTAAAGGTCAGCGGTCAGCGGGCTGCGGGCTGCGGGCTGCGGGCTGCGCAGAAAAACATCAGCCTTTGCATTTGCAAAGGCTTTTTATTATCTCAATCGGCACATTCTTTTTATTATAATAGATTAGAGACTTATGATTTAACAAAACCTTCCTACCTATTAAATAGGTGGATAGTTGATAATTGATAGATTCTCTACAGAAAATTGGCTTATAAGAAAACTAACTATATGAGGATATACATTTGAGCCGAACCATGAGCTAAACAATTGCTCAATAAAAAAACAACATAGTAAGACTAAGCCCCCCACCAATCTCCTAAGGAAATAATTTGGATGAGAGTCTTCTTCTTTTATTTGTGGCTTTTCTTTGTGAATATTAAATGTGATGACATTGCAGTTTTTATAAATGTGAATATTGTTTTTTTCTTGCATAAGATTTCCTTGTTTATTACAGGCACAACTAAACCCACATTAAGGTTACCTTGATGTGTATTGTTAATTTTTGTTTGAAGTAGAGCTGTGCTTATGGGCTATAGAAATGATACATTACGGTTGGATAACTTAGAGCTCTTTTTAATTAGCACCTCCTTTCTTGATTAATTTGATATATAACTTAATTGATTACTTATTTAAGCCTTATTACCACTTGATGGAACCATTATAAACCCAAAAGAAGAATTTGTCAAATAACACATATCACCACCCAAAGTCAAATATAAAAGACATTAAAAATCAACACTTTAAAAATTAACTGTTATTCACATATTAATAACATTCCTTTGTAGTACTATAAATATAATGCAAGTGTATTCGTGGCGTTATTTTCTCTTTGTTGTCCTAGACTCAACCCAAGCTCCGGTGGGAAAATTTACTCCGCGCTGACGGCTGAAAGCTTACCGCTAAAAGCTGCTCCAAACGCAAAAAGCCCCAGCTAATGCCGGGGCTTTTTATAAAACAGACTTAATTAAAAATTAAGCTTGTTTTGGACTAGAAATAACGTCTACTAATGTCCAAGACTTAGTCTTAGAGATTGGAGCGCATTCACGGATAGTAACAACGTCACCCGCTTTTGCTGTGTTATTTTCGTCATGTACGTGTAATTTAGTCGTACGTTTGATGAATTTCCCATAGATTGGGTGCTTCACGTAACGTGCGATAGCGATAGTGAAAGATTTTTCCATCTTGTCGCTGATTACAGTGCCTTGAAGAGTACGAATTTTATCACTCATTATTGACCTGCCTTCTGGTTAATAACTGTTTTTACACGCGCGATATCGCGACGTACTGTTCTTAGCGTGTGAGTTTGAGCTAACTGACCAGTGCTTGCTTGCATGCGCAGGTTAAACTGCTCACGAAGAAGACCTAGAAGTTCAGCATTAAGCTCTTCTACGCTTTTATCTTTTAGTTCGCTTGCTTTCATCACATTACCGTCCGAGTTACGAAAGTTGTTTTGAATGGCAGTTTACGAGCAGCAAGGTCGAATGCTTCACGAGCAAGCTCTTCAGAAACACCTTCCATTTCGTAAAGTACTTTACCAGGCTGAATTTCAGCAACCCAATATTCAACAGAACCTTTACCTTTACCCATACGAACTTCAAGAGGCTTTTCTGTGATCGGTTTGTCAGGGAAGACACGGATCCAGATTTTACCTTGACGTTTCACGTGACGTGTCATGGCACGACGAGCTGCTTCGATTTGACGAGCAGTCATGCGGCCACGGCCAGTAGCTTTCAAACCGAAAGTACCGAAGCTTACTTTGTTACCGTTTTGCGCTAAACCACGGTTGCGGCCTTTGTGCATTTTACGGAATTTTGTACGTTTTGGCTGTAACATTACTCGCTACCTCTACTTAGCACTTTTTTTGGCTTTCTTTGGTGCGCGTTTAGCTGGCTTCTCTTGCTCTTGTACTAGTGGTAAACCACCAATAACTTCGCCTTTGAAGATCCAAACTTTAACACCAATGATACCATAAGTGGTTAAGGCTTCAGAAGTTGCGTAGTCGATATCAGCACGAAGAGTATGTAGAGGTACACGACCTTCACGATACCATTCTGAACGTGCGATTTCTGCGCCGCCAAGACGACCGCTAACTTCAACTTTGATCCCTTTAGAACCGATGCGCATTGCATTTTGTACCGAACGCTTCATAGCGCGACGGAACATAACACGACGCTCTAGTTGAGAGGCAATGCCGTCTGCTACTAGTTGTGCATCTAGTTCTGGTTTACGTACTTCAGAAATATTGATCTGAGCAGGTACACCAGCAATCTTAGTTACCGCTTGACGTAATTTTTCTACGTCTTCGCCTTTTTTACCGATAACAACACCCGGACGAGCCGTGTGAATTGTTACGCGGATTGATTTTGCTGGACGCTCAATAACGATTTTAGACACAGAAGCCGCTTTCAATTCCTTAGTAAGGAATGTACGTACTTTGTGATCGCCAAAAAGCTGTGCAGAGAAATCTTTTGAACTCGCGTACCAGGTAGAAACCCAAGGTTTAGATATACCTAGGCGAATACCAGTAGGATGAACTTTTTGTCCCATTACTTATACTCCTAGCTATCTGAAACCACAACAGTGATGTGGCTTGTACGCTTAAGGATGCGGTCTGCGCGTCCTTTAGCACGTGGCATAATACGTTTCATTGTTGGACCATCGTCCACAAAGATCGTTGTTACACGTAGCTCATCAATGTCAGCACCTTCGTTATGCTCTGCGTTAGCAATAGCAGACTCAAGTACTTTCTTAACTAATACAGCCGCTTTCTTAGGGCTGTACGCCAGGATTTCTAGTGCGCGATCGACAGGTAACCCGCGGATCTGATCTGCAACTAGACGTGCTTTTTGCGCCGAACCAGAGGCGAATTTATGTTTAGCTAATGCTTGCATTTATCATTCCCCTCTTAACGTTTCTTCGCTTTCTTATCCGCAGCGTGGCCACGGTAAGTGCGAGTTGGTGCAAATTCACCTAGTTTGTGACCGATCATTTCGTCAGAAACGAAAACTGGTACATGCTGGCGACCATTATGGACAGCAATGGTCAATCCGATCATGTTAGGTATGATCATTGAACGACGGCTCCAAGTTTTAATTGGCTTCTTGTCACCGCTTTCCAAAGCTTTCTCTACCTTCTTCAGCAAGTGTAGGTCTATAAAAGGACCCTTCTTGAGAGAGCGTGGCATGGCTATTCCTCAATATTACTTAGTACGACGACGTACTATAAATTTATCCGTACGCTTGTTCTTACGCGTCTTAGCACCTTTAGTCGGCTTACCCCATGGAGACACAGGATGACGACCACCAGATGTACGACCTTCACCACCACCGTGTGGGTGATCAACCGGGTTCATGGCAACACCACGAACTGTCGGACGAATACCACGCCAGCGATTTGCACCTGCTTTACCAAGTGAACGAAGCATATGCTCAGCATTGCCTACTTCACCTAGCGTCGCACGACAATCTGATTCAACTTTACGAACTTCGCCTGAACGAAGACGTAATGTTACATACTGACCATCACGAGCAAGGATTTGAACGTATGCACCAGCAGAACGTGCGATTTGCGCACCTTTACCTGGTTTTAATTCTACGTTGTGAACAGTCGAACCTACAGGCATATTGCGCATAGGTAATGCATTACCAGGCTTGATTGGTGCATCAACACCAGACTGGATTGCATCACCAGCTTTTAAGCCTTTTGGTGCGATAATGTAACGACGCTCACCGTCTGCATATAATACAAGTGCGATGTTTGCGCTACGATTTGGATCATATTCTAAACGCTCAACAGTGGCTGGAATGCCATCTTTAGTACGTTTAAAATCGATTAAACGGTAATGCTGCTTATGACCACCACCGATATGACGAACCGTAATACGACCATTGTTATTACGACCACCTGATTTAGAGTTTTTCTCTAATAGTGGTGCGTATGGCTTGCCCTTATGTAGATCTGGGTTTACCACTTTAACTAGGTGACGACGACCCGCAGAAGTTGGCTTACACTTTTGAAGTGCCATAATTCTAACTCCCCTTATTACTCGGCGCCGCCGACAAAGTCTAGTTCGCTGCCTTCTTTAAGAGTAACGTAAGCTTTTTTCCAGTCGCTACGACGACCGAAACGTGCGCCAGTACGTTTTGTTTTACCCTTAACATTAAGTGTGCGAACACCAGTTACTTCCACTTCAAAAAGCTTCTCTACAGCTGCTTTAACTTCAGCTTTAGTTGCGTCATTTACTACTTTGAAAACGATAGTGTTGTTTTCTTCAGCAGCAATAGTGCTTTTTTCAGAGATATGTGGAGCAAGGATCACTTTTAAAAGACGTTCTTCACGAATCATGCTAGCGTCTCCTCAAGTTGCTTAACAGCAGCTGCTGTAATAAGTACCTTATCGAAAGCGATTAAGCTTACAGGGTCGATACCAGCTACATCACGCGTGTCAACCTTGTACAGGTTACGTGCCGATAAAAATAGATTCTCATCTACTTCTTCAGTTACGATTAGAACATCTTTAAGCTCAAGTTCTTTAAGCTTAGCAACTAGTTCTTTAGTTTTTGGTGCTGCTAGAGCAAAACTTTCAACAACGATTAAACGCTCTTGACGAACTAATTCAGATAAAATGCTTTTGATCGCACCGCGGTACATTTTACGGTTTACTTTTTGGCTGTGGTCTTGTGGTTTAGCTGCGAAGCTAACGCCACCTGAACGCCAAATTGGACTACGGATTGTACCAGCACGTGCACGGCCAGTACCTTTTTGAGCCCATGGTTTTTTACCACCACCGCTTACTTCAGAACGTGTCTTCTGAGCACGAGTACCTTGACGAGCACCTGCTGCGTATGCAACAACTACTTGATGTACTAATGCTTCGTTAAACTCACGTCCAAAAGTAGCTTCAGAAACTTCAAGACCGCCAGAAGCGTCTTTAATTGCTAATTCCATCACTAAATCTCCAGGACTTATGCTTTAACAGCAGGTTTAACGATAACGTCACCGCCGATAGCGCCAGGTACTGCACCTTTAACTAAAAGCAAGTTACGCTCAGCGTCAACGCGTACTAGTTCTAAGTTTTGAGTCGTTACACGCTCAGCACCCATATGACCGGCCATTTTCTTACCTTTAAACACCTTACCAGGTGATTGGTTTTGACCGATTGAACCAGGAGCACGGTGAGATAGAGAGTTACCATGTGTAGCGTCTTGCATGCTGAAATTCCAGCGCTTAACACCACCTTGGAAACCTTTACCTTTAGAAGTACCGGTTACGTCAACTTTGTTGATTTCGTTGAATAATTCAACAGTAAGCTCAGCGCCTACTTCAAAATCGCCTTCACCACCATTTAGGCGGAATTCCCACAGACCGCGACCCGCTTCAACACCAGCTTTAGCGAAGTGACCCGCTGTTGCTTTGTTTACACGGCTTGCTTTTTTAGTGCCTGCGGTTACTTGAAGCGCGTTATAACCGTCTGTTGCGTCAGATTTGATCTGAGCAATGCGGTTAGGTGTCGCTTCAATAACTGTCACAGGGATAGATACACCATCTTCAGTGAAGATACGTGTCATACCCACTTTACGACCGACTAGACCTAATGCCATTTTCCTAAAACCTCTCTAATCTTTCGATTAACCCAGGCTGATTTGAACATCAACACCAGCAGCAAGATCTAAACGCATAAGTGCGTCAACAGTCTTGTCAGTTGGTTCTACGATGTCGATCAGACGTTTATGGGTGCGGATCTCGTACTGATCACGCGCATCTTTATTAACGTGCGGTGATGTAAGTACAGTAAAACGTTCAAAGCGTGTAGGTAGTGGAATTGGACCACGTACTTGTGCGCCAGTGCGTTTCGCAGTTTCCACGATTTCCGCCGTTGATTGGTCAATCAAACGGTGGTCAAAAGCTTTTAGGCGAATACGAATGCGTTGATTTGACATTCTTAAACCTCAATATAAAGAGCATTTAAAAGAGCATAAAAAAACGACCGAAACAATCTTAAAAACATAAGATGCCGGTTGTTGATTTATATCTACGTTGAGTTCCAAATCGGAACTCCTGTTTTATTAGCTTGAAATCCAAGCTTAATGTTCCTTCCAAGTTCCCGGGGGAATTTTGAAAGCCTGCGTATTATAGTGATATTGGTGATAAATGCAACAACTATTTCAAACTACCAGAATGAGGATTATTTATACTGTAAAAAAGGGTTGTCACTATGTCGTCATTACTGGGAATTTACTATAGTTAGGAAGCCATGCAATCGGACTTGGCACTAATGATAATGGTCAGTCCAGTTTTTAATTGTTATTATTCATCCTTATTTTGCTTTTATCTCTTAATCCTTAACCTTGGTGAGTTGATGCGTATTTTTAATTATTGCTTGAATTTTGTGTCTATGGTGATGAATCGCCTATTTGTGAAAAGCAAAGTACTGCCCGAGAACCCAATTGAACAATACGGTCTTAATCCCGCCTACCCTACTTTTTATATAGTTAAACTTAATGCTCGCTCAGATTTAGCGGCTCTTGACCGAGTTTGTAAAAATTACAATCTGCCCAGACCAACTGAACAACAGCTGTTGGGTAATGCAGAGTTAGACCGCTTTATTGGCCTACAAAATCCACCACCACTGTTTGGCAGCCAAGCGAAGCCAACTGACGCGCTAAACCAGGGTAAACAAATAATTGCTCAACTATTTACCAGTGGCGAAAAAAACGTGCAAGTCATTCCGGTCACTATTTTATGGGGTCGTAATCCAGGTAAAGAAAAACCAGGTTTAGGTACGCTGGTTTCGCACTCACTTACACCTAGCTGGTTTCGTAAGTTTTTTGTATTACTGTTTTCAGGGCGTGATAACTTTATACGCTTTAGTCAACCGTTGGATTTATCGTTATTAGTAAATGAAAAAGCCGATGTTGATGAGTTACCTCATAAATTACTTCGCGTCGCTAGGGTGCATTTTCGTCGTCAAAAATTGGCGGCAACGGGCCCTAAAATGCCCTCACGCGAGCAACTATTTAATTCATTGTTAGCATCACCGACTATAAAAAAAGCAATTAACGATGAAGCAAAAAGCAAAAAAATCAGCCATGAGCAAGCACGGCAAAATGCGTTAAAGCTATTAGATGAGATTGCTGCTAACTACAGTGATGCCACCATACGTGTTGCAGATCGTGTATTAACCTGGCTATGGAATAAGCTCTACAACGGCATTGATATAAAATACACCGAACAAATCCATGATCTAACCAATAAAGGTCATGAAATTATTTATATGCCGTGTCATCGCAGCCACATGGATTACTTATTACTTACCTACTCGATTTATCATCTTGGTTTAGTACCGCCACATATTGCTGCTGGTATTAACTTAAACTTCTTCCCAGCAGGCGGCATATTCCGCCGCAGTGGCGCATTTTTTATCCGCCGCTCATTTGCTGGCAACAAGCTTTACTCTGCTGTATTTAAAGAGTATTTAAGTCAGTTGTTTATCAAAGGTTACTCAGTTAAGTTTTATACTGAGGGCGGACGTAGCCGTACCGGGCGTTTACTACCACCAAAAACAGGTATGTTGGCGATGACACTACAAGCTATGTTACGTGGTATTGATCGCCCTATTTCGATTGTGCCGGTGTACATTGGTTATGAACACGTCATGGAAATAAATACTTATCTGAAAGAACTCGCAGGTGATGATAAAAAAGGCGAGTCGATTTTCGGTATTTTCAAAGCCATTAAAAATCTCAAAAACTATGGCCGCGGCTATTTGAATTTTGGCGATCCGATTTCGGTTAATCAATATTTAAATGAGCATCAACCTGATTGGCGTGAATCTATTCACCCAACTGATGTACAAAAACCACAATGGCTTGGTCCGCAAGTGGCGACTTTAGCGGATAAAGTGATGGTTAATATTAATAGTGCCGCCGCGCTTAACGCAGTTAATTTACTGGCAATGATCTTACTGGTAAATGATAAGCAAGCATTGAGCAAACCTAAATTGTTAGCACAACTAGACTTTTACTTACATTTACAACGTAGCGCTAGTTACAGTGAAAAAATCACCACCCCAGATGAAACTTCATCACAGTTACTCGAACATGCTTTAAAGTTGAATAAATTTGACGTTATAAGCGATGAGTTTGGCGAGATTATCGCGATTAACGATAAAGAGAAAATCCTCTTTAACTACTACCGTAATAATATTCTTCATGTGTTTGCCGTACCAAGCTTACTGGCACTGCATATATTTAAAAGCCATAAAACGACAGTATCGCAGTGCCAAAAATTGGTTAACTGTTTTTACCCGATGTTTGCTAAAGAATGGTTTTTACACGAACTTGATGAAAATTATATCACCCGCATACTGGCCAGCTTTGTAGATCAAGATTTAATAGAAATTGATGGTGATAACATAAAAATCACCAACAGTAATGATTGCTTAGCCAAGCTGGAAATTCTAGGTCGTGCGCTTAGCTTAACCCTGCAACGCTACGCCATTGTGATTGGCTTTATTCAAACCAGTAAAGAAATTGAACGCGCAGAACTTGAACGCGAAAGCCAAGTATTAGCGCAGCGCTTAGGTACCTTGCATGGTATTAAGACTCCTGAGTTTTTTGACAAAAAAGTATTGGTAGGCTTTATTAGCAACTTGCGCGAACAAAATTTAATTAGCGAAACCGAGAATGGCTTACAGGGCAGTACTGAACTTTGTGAAGTGTATATTCATCTTAAAGCCTTGCTGCCAGCGCGAGTCTGGCAGTCAATTAGTGATATTGTGCAAGGACAATGTAAGCAAAAATAACTGCAAGCGGCATATTAACGCTGACGCATTACACCTTCTTGGATCGTTGAGGCAACTAAATTGCCTTGACGGTCAAAGAACTGACCACGCACCAACCCCCGCCCTGAGCTCGCACTTGGGCTATCAATGGTATATAAGATCCAATCATCCATTCGAAACGGACGATGAAACCACATCGCATGGTCAATTGTTGCTACTTGCATGTTTGGCTGCATAAACGAGACACCATGGGGCTGTAGAGCCGTTGGTAAAAACTCAAAGTCAGACGCATACGCCAATAAATAGTTATGAATACGTTGATCATCTGGCATCTCGCCATTGGCTTTGAACCAAATATGTTTAACCGGCTCCATTACCTCTGGCTTAAATGGGTTATGAAAGGTGACCGGACGCATTTCAATCGGCATTTCGCGAATAAACTTATTGCGGATCACCTCAGGTATATGAGATGCGTGCTCTTGATAAAACTCCAGTGATGAGCGCAGCTCCTCAGGAGCAGGTACATCCGGCATAGTAGCTTGATGCGACAAGCCATCTTCAGCACCTTGAAATGATGCCGTCATATAAAAAATAGGTTTTCCATATTGAATAGCACTAACTCGGCGAGTACTAAAGCTCTTACCATCACGGATCGTTTCAACATCGTACACAATTGGCTTTGCAGCATCACCAGGGCGTAAAAAATAAGAATGCAGTGAATGAACAATACGGCCTTCCGGTAAGGTTTCTTTAGCTGCAGACAGTGCTTGGCCCATGACTTGACCACCAAATACCGCACGAAAACCCAAATCTTGGCTTTGCCCTCGATACAAGCCCTGCTCTATTTCTTCTAACGTTAATAACGACAATAAATCATCTAAAACTTGGCTCATAGTTGCTCCTCAATCCCATTTAGATTTTAATGATACTATAGACAAGTATGATGTAAATATTTCAAGGATCCTAGTTATGGCGTATTGGTTATTTAAAACTGAACCCGATGCATTTTCAATCGACGATTTAAAAAGCGCCCCTGCACAAACCACTGCATGGGAAGGTGTGCGCAACTACCAAGCCCGTAATTTTATGCGCGAGGGCGTAAAGCTCGGCGATTTAGTAATGATTTACCATTCTAGCTGTAAACACGTCGGCGTTGCAGGTATCGCAATAGTGACTGCTGAAGCCTACCCAGATCCTTGCCAGTTTGATTTAAGCAGTGATTATTACGATCCTAAATCAACCTGTGATAAACCGAGATGGGTTGTGGTTGATGTAACCTATCAGCAGCATTTAAATAAATTAGTCAGCTTAAAAGCGATTAAAGAAAACGACGCCATCACCGAAATAGCTCTAAAAAAAGGTGGTCGATTATCGGTAATGCCAGTGACTAAAGCGGATTGGCAAGCAATTATAAAAATGGCAGAGTAACAACAATAATTTGCTGCTAATACATCACGTTTTCCTTCTTTTTCCAAATTTGCTAAAATAGTTGGCTTGTTTTAGTTAGGGGGTTAGATGAAATTACTGTATTGGTTAGATGAGTGGTTAACTCTACCTCAAGATGAACAGCAAACCAGATTACCTATCTCTGGAGGCGATTTACTTGGCGATGTTTTTGTTAAGTATCACTTTATTGATATAAATAAGCCTTTATTGTTCACCTTTTCTCCTGCAGGTACTAATTACCAAGAGCATGATCTCAATGATGATTTTAGCCCTTGGGGATTTCAACTAGCGCAAAAACAACATGTGAATGTTATTTCTTTTCAGCACTTAGGAATAAGTAATTGGTTTAGACACCGTAATTTACTGTTTTTCCTCGAGCAACTCGCTCCCTTGCTAACACCCTTTACCCAGAGATTAGGCTACGGCTTAAGCCGAGGTGGCTTTGCTGTGGGTGCATTTGCTAATTTACTAAAGCTAGATAAGGTACTGTTATTTCACCCTGTTAGCACCAAAAATAAAGCACTTGCTCCTTGGGATGACCGCTCAAGTACCGATATAGCACAACAATTCGATTGGGAGCAAGATTACCACGATCTCGATTTAGGCAATGCTAAAGGCTATATAATTTACGACCCGACCAATCGTATTGACCGTGGCCATGCTAAGCGCTATTCGCAACTAACCCACTTACGCGTGTTTGGTATGGGTCACAGTACCCATGCCACCTACCTAAATAAATTTGGCTTTTATAAACAAGTGGCCGTCGACTTTATTAGCCATCAACAAGTCGATATTGCGCAATTTCGCCTACAAACCAAAACCCTGCGCTTTAAAGAAGACTATTATAGAAGGCTCAACAAGGCGAATGCTAAATCGGCACACCGCCAAGTATTATTAAGCAAAGCGCACAACATACTAATTGATGAAAAAGCAGCGCATGTGCAAGAGCATCAAGCAAAAATTGATATTCAACCATTGATTGATGTCGCGCTAAAGCACCAAGATAAACACCCTAAGGATGCCATTCAGCTGCTGGAAGTTGCTCAGCAACTTGCCCCTGATGATCCTTTAGTGGAGCACAAACTAAAACAGTTAAAATAAAAAACCGTGCTTGTTTAATCAAGCACGGTTGGCAAATTTATATGTAAACTGACAACTCAATTTTAGCCTTTCTTTTTCTTGGTAGTTTTCTTTTTGTGCCCGTGCTTGGGCACTATCGTAAAATACATCACCAGTGCAAGCCAGGAGAAAAGGATAATGCCGATTAACCAGCCATTTTTTTCATGACCTTGCGTGCGCTTACTGTTAAGCACAATTACCACAGGTAAAATATAAGCACTCAAAAGTAGAATTAAAAACGCCACTTCATTCATTACTTAGCAAGCCCCTGCCAATCGACTTCGCTGCTTAAAACACGATCAACCGCGATGTAATGTAAAATATCACCACTGTTAACCGGATAATCCAGTGGTGGATTTAAATCCATATTTTGCGCACTCAAGTTGTGAGCAACACCAAGTAAAATAGCATCATGGTCGTGTTTAAAATGATGAAATAATTTACCAAATTCCATTACCGCTAAATCAGCAGGAATAGCTAAACTAAACTGGGTATCACCATGCAAAGTAGATAATAATTCCTCTTGTACACGACTTGAGCCGGGGTCTTGCATTGAACGTACTAGAATTTCGGCTGACTTAGCCGTTGAACATTCCACGTTGTAACAATGTTCTAGTAGCATTTCGACTTTACTCTCATCGTTAAAGTGCGCACTAATATGGCAGTCATCTTTCACTAATTTACTAATGCGCAGGGCGGTGGTAAAAGTTTCGTCGTCGTCTTGCCCGTCAATAATAATTTTATCTGCCAGTTTAATTGCGACCCTTTCCAGCTCGCTTAAATCTGTAAAACTAGTTAAGCGCACAAAATCAACATGGGCATTAGCTAAAAACGGATGCTCCATTGACTCTGTGACCGCAAGCAAAATTCGTCGATCCAAACGCTTTTGGTCAGCGAGAATATAATCAATCATTTTTTTAGTACGAATTTGATGCCAGCCAAAAATAATAATGTGATTGTGAAAATGTGCAAAACTTTTATCACCCGTCATAGCGCGCCTAATTAAATAAGTAACTGTTTGCCCTGTTTTACCTAACAGGACACCAAATAAAGCTAAACCAAATGGAATTTGCAGTATCGCCACAATCCATCTACCCAGATCTGTAGTTGCACTAAAATCACCATATCCTACCGTTGAGGTAGTAACGATATAGTAATAAACAAAGGTGCTAACGGGCCTTAGTGCGGCTTCTCCTGCGAAGATTAACAACAACCAGATCAAGACCATATGTAATAATGTAGCAATAGCGACAGCTTGCCAACTAACCTGATCAATATGATTTCTGACTAGTAAAAATAATCGTTTAAATATAAAAGGCATGCCCACACTTGGTTATTCAGCTATCAATTATCCGATAAGTTACTGTAATGCTGAAATGAAGGCAATGCTTGAAATACCTTTGAGGATCAAGATTATTATCTAGACTGCTTTTTTAAAGTAGAACAGTGTAAGCTATACTTGAATTATTAATTATAAAGTCGAGCGTGTTATGTCAGGTGTATTAGCTTCTGTTGATCAACGAACTCAACTCGTTGGTGAAAATCGCTTAGAGTTATTATTGTTTTATTTGCACAGTCGTCACTTGTTTGCTCTTAATGTCTTTAAAGTTAAAGAAGTAGTGAAACTGCCGCATCTTAGTATCATTCCACATGCCCATCCTAAAATATCAGGCGTGGCCAATATTCGTGGTGAATCAATCCCTGTTATTGATTTACGCC
The DNA here is from genome assembly GCF_014164365.1 of Pseudoalteromonas sp. SG43-6. Lineage (NCBI taxonomy): Bacteria > Pseudomonadati > Pseudomonadota > Gammaproteobacteria > Alteromonadales > Pseudoalteromonadaceae > Pseudoalteromonas > Pseudoalteromonas sp. SG43-6. The sequence continues at coordinate 58,629 of NZ_JACJEZ010000009.1, read as the reverse complement.
AAGCGATTTGCATGTCTGCGGCTAAGAATACTGAAGATAGTAACTTAGTGATCACTGAATACAATCGTACAGTACAAGGGTTTTTAATTGGTAAGGTTGATCAAATCGTTAATATGACATGGTCAGATATAATGCCACCGCCTTCCTCTATCGGTAAAAATCATTATCTAACTGCGCTCACTAAAATTCAACGTGATGGCCAAGAGCAGTTAGTAGAGATCATTGATGTAGAAAAAGTACTAGCAGAGATTATTGAGTACGAAGTGCAAATCTCTGATGAGGTACTTGACCAAAGTATCGTAAACGAATTTGTTGGCCGAAAAATACTCCATGCTGACGACTCACCTACAGCACGAAAACAAGTGAGCGATACATTAACGCAGTTGGGTATTGAGATTATCCCAGCCAGTAATGGTCTTGAAGCACTCAATATGCTTAAAGCCTGGGCTGATAAAGGCATGGACGTAGAAAAAGAATTACTGATGGTGATCACCGATGCAGAAATGCCAGCAATGGATGGTTATCGCTTAACGCACGAGATCCGTAACGATAACCGCTTAAAAAATCTGCATGTGGTACTTAACACATCCCTCAGTGGCAGCTTTAACCAAGCCATGGTCGAGAAAGTGGGTTGCAATGCGTTTTTATCTAAATTTCAACCAGACTTACTCGTAGAAGAAGTACAAACACGTTTAAAAGCGGTCCTCGCACCACAGAAATAGCACTGTATCTAAGCGTGGCTTATGCCACGCTAGTGCTTGAATTAACGTTTGTTATAATGACGAAGAAATACGCGATTTAATACCACGACTACAACTCTATTTGCCAATTAAACGCTTTCGTGATTAATTGGCAATATGTAGCAATAATCAAAACACACAATCATTATGCTAAATCATGTTGCCAAACCGTTCACTAAATTAGTGGAACGTTACCTACCCGATCCATTTATTTTTGTTATTTTACTCACACTACTTACCTTTATAATTGCGTGTGTAGTGACACCTTCAAACCCACAACAAGTGCTGAGCGCGTGGGGCAGTGGTTTTTGGAACTTACTAAGTTTTGCCATGCAGATGCTGTTGGTATTACTCACCGGATATATGCTGGCAAGTACACCGATGATGAGCCGACTGCTCACGCAATTAGCAAAACTTGCCAATACTGCGCCAAAAGCTATTTTATTAGTGACTTTCGTATCATTACTCGCCAGTTGGATTAACTGGGGATTTGGCTTAGTTATTGGCGCTTTATTTGCCAAAGCAATTGCCCGCCACACACTCGTTGATTATCGCTTACTGGTTGCCAGTGCGTATTCTGGCTTTATTGTTTGGCATGGTGGCTTGGCAGGCTCAATTCCTTTAACTATCGCAACGTCAGGGCATTTTGCACAGCAAAGCATTGGTGTGATAAACACCAGCGAAACACTGTTTTCAGGATTTAATATAGCTATAGTTATTGGCTTATTTATCATTATGCCACTGGTTAATCGTTATATGTTACCCAGCGCAAAAGACAGCATTTATGTTGATAAAACGCTATTAGCAGAACCGATACCTAAGCCCTACAATGTTAGTCGCCCTGCCGATAAAATTGAACACAGTAAGTTATTAGGACTAGGCATTGGAGTACTTGGGCTAGTTTATTTAGCTAATTATTTTGTGTTTAGTGGCGGCTCACTTAATTTAAACAGTGTGATTGCACTGTTTTTATTTTCTGCGATTTTACTGCATCAAACGCCGTATAATTTACTTAATAGCCTGCAGCAAGCAGTCCCCAGCGGCGCAGGGATTATTATCCAGTTTCCATTTTATGCAGGGATCATGGCAATCATGGTACAAACGGGTTTGGCGCAGCAGATATCACAAGGATTTATCGCCATCGCCAGTGCACAATCATTGCCATTTTGGAGCTTTTTAAGTGCTGGCTTAGTAAATATATTTGTGCCCTCAGGTGGCGGCCAATGGGCTGTACAAGCACCTATAGTGATACCCGCAGCACAAGCTCTGGGTGCAGATATGCCGCGCGTCGCGATGGCAGTAGCGTGGGGGGATGCGTGGACTAATCTTATTCAGCCATTCTGGGCTTTACCGGTATTGGCAATTGCCGGCCTAAAAGCCAAAGACATTATGGGCTTTTGTTTAGTGCAGCTAATTATAACCGGCGTGTTTATATCATTGATGTTGAGTTTTTATCCGTAACGCTTGCTGCAAAAATACAGCGTGAGTAACACCTCACGCTATTTAAATTTGTTAACTCGATAGAATTTTCATTGGCAGGCTTAAAATTGCGTTTTCAGAATCAGCAAAATGCATCATCACAGCCACATGGCCTGCAACTACCAAAGCGTACATCACAGCCGAAAAACCTTGCCCGTATTTATCTAGTGGCAGTAAATGCGAATAGTGGCGGCCGCGCCATTCAAAGGCGATTTCCAGTGCACCGATAAATAAGAAAAACACTAATAGCATTAAACCAAAGGTGTAGCTTAGCCATAAGCCAAATAACACGCCTAAAATACAAATACTTAAACCAACCCATGAACGCATTGAGAAGCTAATACTTTTTAATACATGCCCGCCATCAAGCGGTAAAATAGGCAGCAAGTTAAATAAATTCAATAATGCGCTGAGTACTGCGACCCCGGCAAATATTTCCATCTCGGTGGCATAATAAAGCACCACACCAAGTACGGAGGTGATCAAACCAAATGCAGGCCCCATTAAAGAAATCACCACATCTTGCCAGCGGGTGGTAATTTTATCGTCGCTTACGGCAAGCCCGCCAACAAATGGGATTAAATAGATACCCTTGGTTTTAATACCAAAATATTGCATTGCTCTGACATGGCCGTACTCGTGGATCACCAAACAAGCAATTAGCATAAGCGCAAACTCAAACGTAAATAACCAAGCATAACCAGCCACTGAGGCGCCCGCTAATACTACCTTGACGACTTTCGCACTTTTAAAAATCTTAAAACCGAGCGCAAATAATCCAAGCAGCCCCTGCTTAGGTTTAGTTTTTTCAATAGGCGGTAATGTCAGTTGTTTTACAAATTCATTATCAATATGTAGCGCTATACTATGCTCAATGACCGTACTGGTGTCTAAACCAATCACTTGATTATTTAGCTTAAATTCAAAATAGTTAACACGTGGATTATCAAATCCGATTGCCTGTTGTTGCTGAAAAATTTTTACAATTTGTTGCCCCGCGAGCACTAAACTAAATTGTTGATCAGCAAGGGTCAGCTGTATTTGCATGATGTCACTTCAAATCTTAAAAATTATATCGTTAGTATACCCATTTTTTTAGCTAGATTATGGAATATATTTGCAACTATAAAGCTGACACCTTCGCTATTCTCGACTACTTTTAATTAACGAGTAAATTTTATTTCAGGGAAGAAAATGACAAAGCTAGCACGCAGCATTTTGGTCGTTGATGATTCAAAAGCTATTTTAGTAGTGATGCAGGCTATCTTAAATGAGCTTGATGTGCCCAATGTAACAACCTGTTTAGATGCGCAAGATGCCCTCAATAAAGTAAAAGCGCATCCATATGCTTTTGATGCCGTATTTACTGATCTGAATATGCCGAACATGGATGGCATGGAGCTTATTCGTCACCTTGGCGAGTTACATTACCCTGGGGCAATTGTCATTATTTCTGAAATGAATTCAAAAATCATTGATTTAGCGGCTGATTTAGCGCGTAAAAACAACGTACATTTAATTGGTAATATCGCCAAACCAGTACAACTCAACCAAGTTTATACACTGCTACAAAAACTAGAGTATTTAGCTTGTCATACTGAAAAGCCCACAGAACCAATTTCTGAAACGCAATTACTGCATGCGATAAGCCATAATGAGATAACGCCGTTTTATCAACCAAAAATAAACCGTACTAATAATAAAGTTGAAAGCGTAGAAGTATTAGCCAGAATTGTGACCGCAGCACAAGGTGCTATATTTTTACCTGAACGGTTTATTTGTGTTGCTGAAGATTTAGATTTAATTAATCTGATCACGTTTCAGTTGTTTGAAAAGGCAACAGGCGATTTCTCAGAAATAAAAACTCGTTTAGGCTACAAACTTAAACTGGCTTTTAATTTGTCCCCCTGCCAGCTAGAAGATTTAAGCTGCCCGGATAAGCTGGCTTTAATTTTACATCTTAATCAACTGACCCCAAGTGAGATTATTTTAGAGATCACAGAACAGCATGCTTTATCCAGTTCTGCACAGCTAGAAACTCTAAACCGTTTACGAATGCGCGGTTTTGGCATTTCTCTTGATGATTTTGGCACCGGCTTTACCAATGTACAGCAATTAAAAACATTGCCTTTTACTGAGGTGAAAATAGATCGTACCTTGATCAGTAATATTGAAAGTGATTTATTTTCTCAAGTCATTGTTAGTAGCTTAGTAAATATAGCCATTCAAGATGACTTAACAATTGTCGCTGAAGGCATTGAGCGCGTTGAAGAGCTTGAATACTTAGATCGTTTTAAAGAGCACATCTTAATGCAGGGCTTTTTGATCAGTCGCCCAAAAGGCAAAACTGAATTTATTCGTTGGGCGCAATCATGGCTACATATGGTTTCATTAAATAGTCATAGCCGACGTTAATTTTTTCGTTTCGCCATGGTATTCTCAGCACTTAACAATTTATTGCTACTTTCCAAGCGCTGACGCCAGCGTTGCTTAGCAACTGCCTGCATATTAGCTGATTGATCATGCTCATCGACTATTTCAAAGCCCATTAACGCTTCGATCATATCTTCGAGTGTCACAATCCCCTGCACATCACCATATTCATCTATCACTAAACAAATATGAGTACGCTCAGCTAGCAAAGTATGCAATAAAGTAGGTACATATAAAGTCTCTGGCACAGTATAAATAGGTTTTATCAACTTACTGATTTTATAGTTTTCACCCAACCTATGATACGCCAGCATAATATCGTTTTTATGCACAAAACCGATAATATCATCACCATTTTTATCATATACCAACACCCGAGAAAACGACGCTGAACCATGCTCAGCCAAATATTGATTTACGGTTAAATCTTTATGTACTTTAAACAAAACGGTACGCGGGGTAATTAACGCATCTAATTTGGCGTGACGAAAATGCAATAAACTACGGATGATTTCAGACTCTTCCTGATGTAAGGCACCTGATTGCGATCCCATATCAGCCATGGCTTCAATTTCTTGGCGAATATAGTACTCTTCGTTGTAATTACGACCCAACATACCGGTGAGTTTTTCAGCAAGCCACACAAAAGGTTTGAGTGCGATAACTAAATACTGTAATGCTTTGGTCACCATAGGAGCAAGCGTTCGCCAATGCTTTGCGCCCAGAGTTTTTGGAATGATTTCCGACAACACTAATACTAACAAAGTCATTATCGCCGAAGCAATTCCCACCGCCGCATCAGAAAAAACTACGGCAGCTTGTGCCCCTACACCGGCAGCTCCAGCAGTATGGGCAACCGTATTTAAGGTTAAAATAGCAGCTAAAGGCTGATCAACATTGGTTTTCAAGTGCTCGAAACGCTTGGCTAGTTTAGGCTTTTTTTTACGTAATACTGCAACATAGCTAGACGTTATACTCAATAATACGGCTTCCATAATCGAACATAAAAAAGAAATCGTAATCGCCGCTACCATGTAAACGATTAATAATGTCACTGTTACCTCTACGCTACTCAATTGCTCAACACCTTACCAAGTGTCAGCCCTAACCTCAAACCTTATACTGCTGAGCAATGGAATCCATCGCAGAGCACTTTTTGACATCACAACCACATGCTATATTAAATTAAATTCCCTACATCAGGCTCAATAATGAATTTTAGTTCACTATGGCGCGGAAAAACACCTCGCCTAACAACCACACTCGCGGTGTTAACTTTAAGCACGTTAAGTAGCGCTCTAGTGGCTGCACCATTAGATAAAGCAGATATTAAGTTTATTGGCCCAATTGCAGCCGACATGCAGCTAAAGCCATACCAAACTGAGCATCAAGATGCGATTATTAACGCCCTATTACCTAGCATTCAACAACCAACAACAAGCATTACGGTATTTGGCGAAAAATTAAAATGGCAAACCTTAGATAAAGTAAATGCATTAACCCTCGGCGGTCTACAAGCATTAAAGTTTACCACTCATGCTGAGCGCTTTAGCCAAGGCACATTGACACTTAAAGGTATCGAAAAAGCGCAGTTGTTTATCAATGGTGAAAAACAAACAGCCACAAAAGAAAGCTATGAACTGGCATTACCGCAAGGCGATCACCAAATAGTGATTATTGCTGAACAAGTTGCTAATTGGCACGATGTTGACGTTGATTTCGAGCCTAAAGCAGCAATTGATCGATTAACTTTTAGCAATAAAGAGCAACATGGTTTATCTGCCAAGCAACTGTTTGATGCCACAACGGTCAGTTCACTATCTTTAGCACCTGATGCCAAACACTATTTAGTGGCAAAACGCCATTATCAAGATAGCACGGGTAATCAAGCAAATGTGATCACTGAGCTAAAAAATGATGATAATCAAATAGTTTACCGTTTTGAGTCGGGTCAACCGAGTAACATTATTTGGAGCCCTGATAACAATTATTTAGTCTATCTATTAGATGGAAAATTAAAGCAATTAAACCGCAAAACCCTTAATCTTAAAGTGATTGCCAACAACCTAGAGGGCGCGGGTGACTTTGCTTATTACGATAACAACAGCTTAATCTTCAGCTGGTCCAAATCACCAGCAGCTGATAACAGCCTAACTAAACACTACCAAGGTTTACAAGATCGCTGGTCATATGCCCGCACAACCTCACAAGCTTACTTATTAGATATAAGTACAGGCCTGAGTAAAGCATTGAGCCAAGGACCACTTAGTCACAGTATTGAAGATTTTAATAGCAAACGTGGTACGGTATTACTGAGTCGTGGTGTGCAAGTAATGCAAGCGTCGACTCACCCCACCACAGAGTTAGTGGAACTGAATATTGCCAATGCGAGCAACACAGTTATTGGTCAGTTTACTACGTTTAATCAAGCTAAATACACAGGTGATGACATTTATGTCACTGCGGGTCCTGATTTTAAAGATGGTTTAGGCAGAAACCTACCTGAGAATATGCTTGCCAACAACTATGATGGACAGCTTTACCTATTAACTGATCATGGTAAAAATGCAGCACCATTAAGTCGTGAATTTGATCCTGCCATTGGTCAACTTGAAGTACTCGCTAATGGCGATGCCCTCGTTAAAGTCACTGAGCAAGATACGATTGCTTTATACCTGTACGATAAAAGCAAACAACGCTTTAGCAAACTCAAAACAGGTTTTGATGTAGTTGAACAATTCAGTTATTCAAACAACCGCAGCCCAGCTATTTTAGTTAGCGGCTCTAATGCATCATCTCCACAGCAATTAAAACAGTTAAGTATTAATAAAAACACCGCAACCACATTGTGGGATTCTAAACCACAAGCGTATGCAAATACCGATATAGCCAGCTTAGATGAATTTAACTTCATCAATACCGCAGGTGTTGAAATTAAAGGTCGTGTTTACTTTCCAAGCAATCTTGATAAGAACAAACACTACCCAGCATTAGTATATTACTATGGCGGTACATCTCCGGTTACTCGTGGTTTTACTGGGCGTTATCCTTTCAATTTATGGGCAGAGCATGGCTATGTGGTTTATGTAGTGCAACCGACCGGTGCAACTGGATTTGGCCAACAGTTCTCTGCTAAGCATGTGAATGCGTGGGGTCAATATACTGCTGACGATATTATGCAAGGTACCCAAGCACTATTAAAACAGTATCCATTTATTGATAAAAATCGTTTAGGTAATTTAGGCGCATCATACGGTGGCTTTATGACTATGTTACTGACCACTAAAACAGACATGTTTAGTGCCTCAATCGCACACGCGGGGATTTCTAATATTACCTCGTATTGGGGTCATGGTTGGTGGGGCTATTTATATTCTGGCGAAGCTTCTAAAAACAGCTACCCTTGGAATAATAGTGAACTATACAGCCAACACAGTCCGGTTTTCCACGCAGACAAAGTAACTACACCGCTACTGCTATTACATGGTGATGCTGATACCAATGTACCAGTAGGCGAAAGTCACACTATGTACACTGCGCTGAAACTACTTGGCAAAGATGTTGATCTTATTGAATATAAAGGAGCGGACCATCAAATTTTTGCTCGCGATCAACGCTTTAACTGGTGGGATACTATGCTTGCCTACTTCGATAAGCATTTAAAAGAGCAACCGCAGTGGTGGCAGTACTTATACCCTGAAAAGTAGCTTTGCATACCGTTCAACAGGTAAGCCTAGTATGTTTACCTGTTGATAATAATTAAATAATCACCTAAATAGTGCATAAATACTAAAAATCGCCCTTCTCACCTTTTACGAATGAGTGATAACATAGAGGCATCATTAAAGGTAATTAAGATACTATGACTATTCATGTTTTATTGGTTGAAGATGACGAACTATTAGTTAAACGCATAATCAATCATTTTGCAGAGACTGAATTTTGCATTGAGAATGATGCAACTGGCGCTGATGCCTTAGCTATAGTGCAATCTCGCGCTAATAATTATGATGCCATATCATTAGCAATTATTGACATAGTATTACCTAAACGTGATGGCTTACATTTAGCAAAAGAACTCAACACCCTCACAGACATTGGTGTGATCATGCTTTCAAGCCGAGATTCTCAAGCCGATCGTATTGCCGGACTTGCTCAAGGCGCTGATGACTATATTTGTAAACCTGTTGATTTATTAGAGCTTGAACTGCGTATAAGAGCACTTTATAAGCGCTTAAAAAGCAATAATAACAGTAGCGATGAAAGCGAAGAATTTATTGAATATGCTGACTTCAAACTGCATCCAGACAACCGCACTTTAATCACTGCTAATGGCATTGAATCTAGGCTCACTGAAGCGGAACATAAAGTGTTAATTTGTTTGATCTCAAACGCAGGAAAAGCCACGTCTCGTGAAAAAATATCAGAAGAAATTGGCCAGCCAGATTGGAGTCCAAATGACAGAACTGTTGATGTTTTAATTGGTCGCTTACGTAAAAAACTGAGCGATGAAAAAGACCAAAAACGCATCGTTACGGTACGCGGTAAAGGCTACATGCTGTCAATTTAATGCAATCTAACCACTAATACTGGGTTAATTGTGATAACAAACGTTCAAATGCACGATAATTGAGTGCCTCTTTTAGTTCATCTAAACTAATATTATCTTGCCCTTTTAGATCACTAATAGTTCGCGCTACTTTGATCACTCGATGATAAGAGCGTGGCGATAATGATAGCTTTTCACTGGCTTTAGCTAAAAACTGTAACTCTGGCGCTGCAAGCGCGCAATACACACTCATTTCTTTATTATTAAGTCGCGCATTGACTTTACCTTGGCGACGCAATTGCAGATTATATGCCGCCTCCACCCGCGTGCGCACAGTCGCACTACTTTGTTCTTCTTGAGTGCTTTGCAATTGCGCACTGTTTAAACGTGGTAGCTCTATTTGTAAATCAATACGGTCAATAAATGGTCCTGACACTCGCGATAAATAACGCATAACTTGATCCGGAGTCGCGCGCTTATCATTATGGCAACCCGTAGGACTTGGATTAAGAGCCGCAATTAATTGAAACTGTGCAGGAAACTCCATTTGCCTTGCCGCTCTTGAAATCGTTACAGTGCCTGTCTCCATTGGCTCGCGTAATGAGTCAAGCACCTTACGTTCAAACTCAGGTAGTTCGTCAAGAAATAATACGCCATTATGTGCCAGTGAAATCTCCCCTGGTTTTGGGTTTGAAGAGCCTCCGACTAGCGCCACAGCGGAGCATGTGTGATGAGGATTACGAAATGGTCGCTTGCGCCAGTTAGTTAGATCGACACTTTGGCCAATAATTGAATACAACGCTGCGGTGGAAAGTGCCTCATCATCAGACATGCCCGGCATAATAGTCGGCATACGTTGCGCGAGCATTGACTTCCCCGTACCAGGTGGCCCCAAAAAAAGTAAATTATGGCCACCCGCCGCAGCGATTTCTAACACCCTTTTCGCGCCCGGCTGGCCTTTTACATCACTTAAATCAATTAAGAATTCAACACCGCTATGTTGCTGTTCTGGGTAGCTAATATTAAGAGGTAAAGGCTGCTGATTGAGTAAATCACTCCATACTTCTTGGATAGAAGAGACCGCTTTGCGCTCAACGCCATTTACTAAACTCGCTAAACTGTCATTTACTAAAGGTAAAAAACAACAACGCCCTTGTGCTTTAGCTGCTAAAACTGATGGGAGTATTGCATTCACGCCACGCACTTCGCCATTCAGTGCCAGCTCACCATAAAATTCATAGCGTTCAATATCAGTGCAAACAATTTGCTCTGAAGCGATGAGAATACCAACCGCAATCGCTAAATCAAAACGCCCCCCCTCTTTGGGTAAATCAGCAGGTGCTAAATTGACTGTAATGCGTTGGTCTGGAAAACCAAATTTAGAGTTTTCTAATGCGCTGCGTACACGATCTTTGGCTTCTTTTACTGAGGCTTCGGGCAAACCTACAATATGAAATGCTGGTAAACCATTACCTAGATGCACCTCAACGATCACTTCAGGTGCTTGAATACCCACTTGGGCACGAGAATAAATTCGAGCTAATGACATCCTTTGTCCCTGTAACGTTCTGTTCTTTACAGTCTAGTCAGGATATTTAAAAATATGTAGTGTTAGTTGCCATTTCATTGCTGCAAGGCGTAACAGCAAGGTGGTTAACATCGCTAACACCATCGCTATCTCTGTCTCAATGTTCAATACAATTGCTTGGGTATAAACAATACCACCAGCAATACAAGTAATTGCATATAGCTCACCTTTTAATAGCATAGGAATATTGCCTGCCAACACATCTCGCGTTACTCCGCCAAAGCAACCGGTGATCACTCCCATAATAATTGCGGTTGTAGCTGGCATCCCCGCGAGCAATGCTTTTTGCGCCCCCATTACAGCAAAGAACGCTAAACCAAACGCATCTGCAACTTGTAAATGATATAAAGGAATTGATTTTTGCTTATTGATCAATCGCGTGGTAACAAAGACAGACGCAAATATCGCGATAAAATAACTTTGGTCGTGTAACCAAAATACCGGAACATCTAAAATCAAATCTCGAATTGTGCCACCACCTATCGCGGTGACCGTCGCCAGTACCACGACTCCAAAGCCATCCATTTTTTTATCATAGGCAATTAAAGTGCCTGACATGGCAAATACGGCGATGCCAATTAAATCAAACCAATGATAAAGTTCAGTCATATATCCAAGCCATCCCAAGATGCGAATCGAAGTTAAAATAAACAGTGCTTAACGACGCCGTTTTAGCACAATAAATCCAAAGTTATAAGTGAACTTTAGATTTATTGCTATTTCTATTAATTCAGTAACTGCTGCGCTGTCTGCAACTGCTTATAGCGTACGATCAATGTAACACCACGCAGTAGCATAAAGCAGGTCATTGCTAACCAAAGCGCATGATTTTGCCAAGCATTAAACACCCAAAACACGCCAAAGAACCCAACTAATGCTGAAATTAGCATAGTATTTCGCATATCTTGAGCTCTGGTTAGGCCAACAAAAATACCATCAAACAAAAAGCAACTCATTGCCGCTAATGGCATAAAAATCAACCATGGTAAGTATTCATAGGCGGCTTTGATCACTTCAGGAATATCTGTTAATAAGGTAATAATTTGCGAACCAAACAATGCAAAAAACACGCTATAACAAAAAGCAAATAGCACTCCCCAAAATACGCTTATTTTTACCCATAAGTTTATACGTCGTACGCTATGTTGACCTTTTGCTTGGCCAACTTTTGCTTCACTTGCATAGGCAATACCATCAAGAGCAAAGCTCACTAGCATTAAAAAGTTCAGTAATACAGCATTTACCGCAAGCGTTACCTCGCCAATGCGTGCACCATAGAAGGTCATAAAGCTAAAACACAGTTGTAAAATTAAGGAGCGAATAAAAATATCACGGTTAAGACTTAATAACGCCCACATTTTATCTCGGCTAAACCACCCACCTAAAAATAGCGGCACAGTCATTTTTTTCGCCAACCTAAAAACCAAGAATAACGCAAATAATAGCGCGGTATAATCGGCAATCAACGATGCCCAAGCAGCTCCGGCGACTTGCCAATCTAAGTACACAACAAAATAAATATCTAAAACAATGTTGGTGATATTAGTAACTAGTAATAAATAAAAAGGCCCTTTACCGTAATGAATCCCTAACATCCAAGCTAATAATACCAAGTTACATAATGCCGCTGGTGCACTAAAAATACGAATTTCAAAATAACTATAAGCTTGTGCGAGCACCTGCGCACTGGAACCAGAAAGGTAAGCTATGGCATTTTTAATAAGTGGCGATAAAGCAATTAAAGAAAATGCCACGATAAGCGCTAATACTAAACTGCGCTTTAATAATCCGGCTAATTGAGGATAATCTTTCTTGCCATAAGCTTGCGCAACCAGCCCTGTGGTACTCATGCGTAAAAAGCCCGCCAACCAAAATAGCAATGAAATTACCGTGGCGCCCAAGGCAATTCCGGCAAGAAAATGAGCACTACCAAGATGCCCTATTACTGCAGTATCAACTATTCCTAACAGTGGCACGGTTATATTTGATAATATCATTGGACCAGCTAACAACAGCAAGCTTTTATGGTGTGCTTTATGACGATTAAGAAATTTTTTCACAGTCTGCTATCGATCCTCTTTTGTCTATCTTTACCTGCTCACAGCGCAGTTATTTTACAGTATCACCATGTCAGTGAGACCCTGCCAGCAGTCACCAGTGTCAGTGCAGAAACCTTCACTGAGCATTTAAACTATCTAAAACAGCATGACTTTAACGTAGTGCCACTGAATGAATTACTATCTGCTTTACAACAAGGCCAAAGTTTACCAGATAAAACCGTCGCTATTACCTTTGATGATGGTTACAACAATAATTATGAACAAGCAGCGCCGATATTAGAAAAGTTTGCTTACCCCTATACGATTTTCGTTAATCCAAAATTGATTGATGAAGGTAAAGGCTATGTAATGGGCTGGAATAAACTCAGAGAACTTGCCAAAAAAGGTGCTCTGATCAGCAATCACAGCGCACAACATGATTACCTACATCGTAAATTAGCCGATGAAACACCCCAACAATGGCAGGCGCGTATTAAGCAAGATATTTTGTCATCACAACAACGGATCAAAGAAGAAATTGGCCATGACTATAAATACTTAGCATATCCATATGGCGAGTTTAATAACCAATTACAAAGTTTAGTGAAAGAGTTGGGCTTTATTGGTATTGGCCAACACTCTGGTGCCATCAACAAAGATTCTGATTTTAGCCGTTTACCACGCTTTCCGGCTTCTGGGTTTTATAGCAAGCTTGATACGCTAGTGACCAAACTAAACTCTCGCGCATTTTCAATCCAAGAGCTTACTTATATTGATAGCGTGACCAGCCAAAATCCACCTCAGATCAGCATTAAATTTAATATGGGAGACTTTCATAAAAGTCAGCTAGCTTGTTATGTATCGGGCATCGGTCAGGCAAAACTAGACTGGTCAGCAGCTGATACTGTGACCATAAATTCACCGAAAAATTTAGCTCAAGGGCGATCACGATTTAACTGCACAGCGCCATCAATTGCTCATAAGAATAGCTATTATTGGTTTTCACAACCGTGGGTAATTGTGCAGTAAAAATATAATCCCTTGATAATTATCAACCTGAGCCCGGGATAATCAGCTCAAGTTTATAAGGTGACTACTTTTTCATTGCTTGGTTTAGTAGATGCTGCGTCACTTTATCAAGCGAGACCACCGCTAAAGCTGCTCCGATCTCTACAGCGGCTTTAGGCATGCCCCATACCACTGACGATAGTTCATCTTGCGCTACGGTATAAGCACCATGCTGTTTTAGCGCCAGTAAACCTTGCGCACCATCGCTCCCCATACCCGTTAATAAAGCTGCGATGGTATTTTTAGGGCACACTTTAACCAGCGAGTTAAACAATACATCAACCGCAGGACGATGACGGTTAACCGGCTCGCTCTCATCAAGCTGACAATATAAGCTGCCTCCTTGCTGTATAACGCTTAAGTGTTGACCACCCGGGGCGATAAACGCCCAGCCAGCTTTTAACTTATCGCCTTGCTGCGCCTCTTTGACATTAATAGTACATGTCCTATCCATGCGCAAAGCAAATGAACTACTAAACACAGGTGGAATATGCTGCGTGATAACGATCGGAGGGCAGTTTTCTGGCATTCTTATTAGCACCTCTTTAATCGCCTCTGTTCCTCCTGTTGAAGCTCCAATCGCCAAAACCTTATTGATACTAAACTGTGCATTACTTAACGTTTCGATAGGTTGTACTTGGCTTAATTTAAAAGGCCGTACTCGTGCAGCCGCTGCCGTAAGGACCTTTTGTTGCACTAATTTAGCATACTGGCTTAATTGCTCAGATACATTGACTGTCGGCTTAGCTATAAAATCAACTGCCCCTAATTCCAGCGCCTCCAAAGTCATCGGTGAACCTTTTTGGGTGAGCGTTGATATCATTACCACAGGCATAGGCCGTAGACGCATTAGGTTTTTCAAAAAACTAATGCCATCCATTTTCGGCATTTCAATATCTAAAGTCAGCACATCGGGATTAAGCTGTTTAATCATTTCTCGTGCTTGATAAGGGTCTTCTGCACACCCTACGACCTGAATATCATCAGCCTGGTGTAGTACCTCCGTCAATACTCGTCGAATCAATGGCGAGTCATCAATCACTAACACCTTGACCATTTTTTACCCCTTAAAATAACTCAATATCGGTTTTAGAATCTTGTTCTTCAATATCGTGTAAATAACGGACTTCGCGTTTTTCAATCACATCAGTGTGCATGTCGCGCAATTTTTTAACCTGTGCTTTGCCTGTTTGAGGGTTAAAATTGACCTTACGCGGCCAAGGCCCCCCCACATCATGAGACACTAATTCTAGCCCTTCTTCTTGCACATAAGAATAAGCAAAGCGAATATTACCAAGGCCAATATCTGTCATCGAGCGAATAATTTTACCGCCGCCAAACAGTTTTATTTTTAGATTTTGCCTAGAGGCGCCATTTTTAAGTACTTCATTAATTAAAAACTCCATCGCCCAGTTACCATAACGACAATTTAAGTTATGCGCACTAGTTGGCTCTGCGCCTTTTTCAATCGGTAACATAAAGTGATTCATGCCACCCACACCAAGCTTGTCATCATAAATGCAAGCTGCAATACATGAACCTAGCACAGTGGAAATCATCTCATCGTTTTTTGACACGTAAAATTCACCGGGCAATACTTTAGCAATAACTTGCCGCTGACCTGAGTCCCAAAACCGCTTAATATGCTCAAAGCCATGTAATACTGGCTTAAAATGACTATCCATAAATCACCTTCTGATACATAGTTTTACCTAAGTTTTTAAACTCACTATGCTCCTTTCCCATGGTTTCAGAATGACCTAATAATAGGTATCCATGATCAGCTAAAATATGACAATAACGGTGGAATAGCTGATCTTTTGTTTCTTTATCAAAATAAATCACCACATTACGACAAAAGATCACATCAAAAGGCCCTTTCATTGGCCAGTCTTGTAATAAATTCAACCGCTTAAAATGAATTTTTTGCTGTAATTCAGGTTTAACTTTGAATAACTCACCATCTTTAGTTTTTAAAAACCAGCGCTGTAATTGATGTTGTTCAAGTCCATTCACATTAGCCGCAGTGTAGGTACCTGATTGTGCTTTAGCTAATACGTTTGAATCCAAATCAGTGGCTAAAATTTTCACATCCCAATCGGCTGGAAATAACCCATGTAAGGTCATAGCTAAAGAATAGGGTTCTTCCCCAGTTGAACAACCTGCAGACCATATCCGAACTCGCCGAGTACTTTTATTTGTCACTAATAACTTTGGTATTACATGGGATTGCAAATAATCAAAATGATGTGATTCACGAAAAAAAGAAGTCAGATTAGTTGTTATTGCATTGATAAAATCACTAAATTCTTGCTCTTTATGTGCCTCTAAATAAGCTAAATACTGTTTAAAATTTGTCAGCTGCAATGTTCTGAGCCGACGAGCAAGACGTGAATAGACCATTTCTCGTTTATGATCACCTAATACAATGCCACACGCGTCATAAACTATTGCAGCTATTTGCTTGAAATCATGGTCGGTTAGTAAAAACTCTTTCATTACAATTACTCGCAATAGGCGTGACTGAGCTGCGATTGAATATTAACAAAATTGCTAAAAGTTAAGACTCTGGATTTTTCAAAGTACAGGGGCTTAACTAGTAATCCGATTGCAAAAAACGTTAAAATTCCTCCCATTCATCAGCTGAATTAGCAAAGTTATTACCTCGCGCTTTACTACGGATATTATTACTACGTGGTGGCGCGGTAGTAGGAGTTACTGATGCAGTATTAATTACAGCGTCTTGCTGACTTATAGTAAAAAAGTTCAGTAACCGGGTCATATCATTCGCTTGCTCTGACATTGACTCGCTGGCCGCGGATGCTTGCTCAACTAAGGCCGCATTTTGCTGGGTCATTTCATCCATTTGCGAAATAGCTTTGTTGACTTGCTCAATACCTGAACTTTGCTCTTCGGATGCTGCTGCAATATCAGATATCATTTCAGTTACTTTTTGTACTGCAATAACAATTTCTTTTAAAGTGGCTCCTGATTCATTAACTAATAAAGTGCCATCTTCAACTTTACCAACGCTATCTCTGATCAACTCTTTAATTTCTTTTGCAGCCCCCGCGGAACGCTGCGCTAGATTACGCACTTCGCCGGCAACGACAGCAAAGCCACGCCCTTGTTCACCAGCTCTAGCAGCTTCAACAGCGGCATTAAGAGCTAATAAATTAGTTTGAAAGGCAATCTCGTCAATCACGCTAATAATATCGGCAATTTTTTTACTCGACTCATTAATTGCCGACATGCTGATCACCGCGCGATTAACAACTTCGCCCCCTTGCTGCGCTTTGTCGCGCGTTTCTTCTGCTAATTCATTAACCACTTTTGCATTATCAGCATTTTGACGTACTGTACTGGTCATTTCCTCCATGCTAGATGCTGTTTCTTCAAGCGATGAGGCCTGCTCTTCTGTACGCTGGCTTAGATCAGCGTTGCCTTGAGATATTTCCTCTGCCCCACTTGCCACTAAGGTTGCCGAGGTATTAATACGATTAATGACTTCCGTTAATTTATCAGCCGTGGTATTGGCATCACGCTTGAGTTTTTCAAACGACCCCTGATACTCTTGCTCTATCCGTTTTGATAAATCACCATTGGCCATCGCATCAAGCATATTAGCAGTACCGGTGACAGCATCATCAACAATACCAATTAAACCATTTAGACCTTTAGCTAAACGTAAAAAGAAACCGCCCTTACCTTGCTCTGTAACACGAGCGTCTAGATTACCTTTGCGTGCAGAGCTGACTAAGTCAGCAATTTCTTTTTCTATTGCGACTTCGGCTGTTCGATCTTCCCACTCCACCACAGTGCCGATTCGTTCATTTTCTGAGTTAAAAATAGGGTTAGCAACTAAACCAAAAGTGCGCCCGCCAACCAGTATCTCTGCACTGTAAGTATCGGTTAGCTTGCTTAACAGATTGCGTTGATGCGCTGGATTTTTATGAAATACATCAATGTTTTGCCCTAATAACTGGCTACTATCAAAATTAGGTAAATCGCGACGTAAATCTTGCTCAGCGTTGCGCATCATATTTTGCACTGCTTCATTCATATAAATAATATCGTTTTTAGTATTTGCAATCATGGTATTTGTTGCAACTCGATCCAGGGCTTGACGCACCCTAAGATTTTCTTCAGCAGCACGTTTTTCAGCAGTCGCTTTTTTAATACTTTCGGTTAAATCTTGCCACTCAATTATAGTTCCTAATCGTTTACCTTCTTTATTAAACCAAGGGGTCGCAATAATATTAAAAATTAACGATGCAATTTCTAGTTTTGATTCAATAGAGTCGGTCAAGTTTGTATACAACTGAGCCTGCTGTGCTGTATTTTCAAAAAATGCCGTAATACTTGAGCCCACTATACTATTGACGGAAAAATCACCTAGTACACTCTGCAGCTCACCTTGTCTGGCTTGGAGCATTTGTTTTAGTTGATTATTAGCAAACACTATCTGTAAATCATTGTCTGCCATCATCACACTCGCCTGGCAGATCGTTAATGCGCTCGATAGATCAGCATCCCTTTTTGATTCTTTTTCTAATTCTTTTTGAGCTGTGATGTCTGTCGCATATTTAACCACCTTATAAGGTTTGCCACTGAGATCAAATATTGGATTATAAGATGCTTGGATCCATACTTCACTGCCATCTTTAGCAATACGTAAATACTCACCGGAGTCAAATTCACCACGGCCTAATTTTTGCCAAAACAGTTGGTATTGCTCACTTTTAGCAACCTCAGGCTCAATAAATATACGATGATGCCGTCCGACTATTTCCTCTAACTGATAACCAAATGTCTGCAAAAAGTTGTCATTCGCGGTCAACACGCTGCCATCTAAATCAAACTCAATCACCGCTTGAGATTTACTAATAGCAGCAATTTGCTCCGCAGCTTCAACAGCGACCATCTTTTGCGCCGAAATATCACTGGCAAATTTCACAACTTTTATAACATTTCCATGCTCATCCTTAACGGGGTTATAAGTTGCTTGGATCCACACTTCTTTGCCACTTTTACTGATCCGCTTAAACTCATCAGCAATAAACTCTCCGCCTTTCAAGCTTTGCCAAAAGCTTTTATATTCACTGCTCTGAGCTTCTTTTTTAGATACAAATATTGAATGATGCTGGCCCTGAATTTCTTCTAAGGGGTAACCCATTACATCTAAAAAGTTATTATTCGCCGTAATAATTATGCCGCTAGGCTCAAACTCAATCACCGCAAGTGACTTATTTAATGCCGTAACGATTAAATCATTATTTGATTTTTTAGAATTACTAAACCACCCCATGCCCATCACCTTCTTGTTGATCACCATTTGCTATATTTAGTATTTGGCTAAATATCCATTGTTTTTTGCAGGTCCAATAACGCGACCATCTTCTCACCGACATTCACTAACCCTGCGATAAATTCAGCATTCTCTGAGCCGCTAAAGTTAGGCACCGTCTTCGCATCTTGCTCTACAATACTGTAAACATCAGATACGGCATCGACTACCATTCCCATAATCTTGCTATTTTGCTCAAAAATTACTTTCACTACGATCACCACTGTTAACGGTCCATAGTCAATCGTCGCTAAGCCAAACCGTAATCTAAGATCTAAAATAGGTACTATGGTGCCACGTAGATTAATCACCCCTTTTACATAATCTGGGGCATTCGGGATCTCGGTGATCTCCTCCCAACTACGAATTTCTTGAACAGTTAAAATATCAACACCGTATTCTTCATCAGCCATAATAAAGGTTAAAAACTGCTTAACTCCTTGGCCCTGTTCAAGCATTATTTTGTTATTTAATTCGCTGTGCGCAGAGATCATGAAGCCTCCAAGTTAGCTTGCGATTCAATAATCAATTCTTGGCTACCGGGTTTTCTTAATCCTGATAATTTAATTAAGCCGCTGATATCGACAATCAACGAAACCCGACCATCCCCTAATATAGTGGCACCTGACACGCCATCTACTTTTTGGTAATTAGCTTCTAAACTTTTAATCACTACTTGTTGCTGTGACAATAAATCATCAACTAACAAACCAATTTTTTGATTATCGCTTTCAACTACCACTAACAAGGTTTTATCAAGCGCTTCTATCGCACCTTGATGATTGAAAATACTGTATAAACGCAAGATAGGAATGTATTCATCACGCAGTCTAAGTACGTCTAAGTCTTTACCCACTCGACTGACTTTATTGATATCAATTTGTAATGATTCAACAATAGATATTAATGGAATAATATAGGTGTGCTTTGCAACCCTCACTAACTGACCATCTAAAATAGCCAGAGTAAGTGGCAAGCGAATAGTAAAGGTAGACCCAACACCTGCAGCAGATGACACTTCAACCGAGCCATTAAGTGATTGGATATTACGCCTGACCACATCCATACCAACACCACGTCCGGATATGTCACTTACCTCATCTGCGGTTGAAAAACCGGGCATAAAAATGAGCTCATTAATTTCATCATCATCTAACTCATCAGCTTCGCTTACGAGCCCATTAGCAACCGCTTTTTGTTTAATCTTTACAGTATTAAGGCCTTGTCCGTCATCCATGATCTCTATAACAATATTGCCACCTTGGTGAAATGCATTAAGTGTGACTGTACCGACTGGGTCTTTACCTGCAGCAAGGCGCTGTTCAACCGTTTCTAGCCCATGATCCAGCGAATTTCGTACTAAGTGCACCATAGGATCTGATATTTTTTCCATTACGGTTTTATCAAGCTCGGTCTGTTCACCTAACAGTTTTAGCTCAACTTGCTTATTCAGTTTTTGCGAAATATCTCGCACCAAACGCGGAAAACGACTAAATACAAAGCTGATTGGCAGCATTCGGATACGCATTACATTTTCTTGTAAATCACGAGTGTTATGGGCCAATTGCGCTAAGCCTTCCTGCAAAGAGGCGATCGTCGCTTCGGTGATCTCTTGTTGACCAATTTGGCTCAACATGGCTTGAGTGATAACCAGCTCTCCAACCATATTGATCAATGAATCAACTTTATCTATGCCTACTCTGATTGAAGTAGATTCTGCAGCTGGAGTGCTTGCTTTGACCGCAGTGCCTTTTTTTATTGGTTTAACCGCAGCAACATTGACAACTGCAGGGGCTGAAGTTGAATTAGAGTTTTCCTCAATTACATCAGGTGTTGTAATTTGCGCATCATCATCAGCAAATAACCCTCCACACAACGCGATGGTAATATCAGCATCATCTTCAACCCACTCAAATATTTCTCGAATCGCACTCTCATCTTTTGCTGTGTTTAAAAAGAATCGCCAAGATAAAAAACAATCGTCGGGACTTAAATCAGCAATGTCAGGGATCTCATTATTGAAAGCTTGAGTCTCTAAATCGCCCAATTCAGCCAACTCACTGATCATATAAAGTGGCTCATTGCCTGTTTTAAATAAATGATGATGTGGTTTAAAATCAATCTGATAGGTGTTTAGCGCAAGTTGAGCGGGGCTAGCAGTGACTTCCAGTTTATTTTGTTCGGCTTGGTTTACTCCTAAAATCTGTTCAAACTTAATTCTCAGTGCAATTGCTTCTTCTAAATTAGGTTCTTGCTCTGCTTGTAAGCCACGAAGTAACTCCCGCAAGCAATCAACAGATTTAAGTAATAGGTTAACATGCTCTGCGGTAAGCTCTCGTTTCCCCTCACGAATTTGATCTAATAGGGTTTCTAGCACATGAGTAAAGTCAGACACAGAGTTAAAACCAAATGTACCACTGCCACCTTTGATAGAATGCGCAGCACGAAAAATGGTATTGATTGTTTCTAAATCTTCTTCGCCAGGTACTAAGTTTAATAACTCAGCTTCCATCGCATCTAAGCCTTCAAAACTTTCCTCAAAGAAGACTTCAAAAAATTGACTTAAATCTATACTCATACCCCGTCCCCTAGATTAGCGAATTACTTTTTTTAAAACCGCTAATAACTGTTCAGGATTAAAAGGTTTAACTATCCAGCCTGTTGCACCAGCAGCTTTCCCTTCTACTTTTTTGTCCATACCTGATTCTGTTGTTAGCATTAGCAATGGCGTAAATTTATAGTTTGGTAAGGTGCGTAACTCCCTGATCAAAGTAATACCATCCATCACTGGCATGTTTACATCTGAAATAACAGCATCAAAACCTTGTTGTTTTGCGATGCTAAGTGCTTCACTTCCGTCCTTTGCCTCAGTGACATCAAACCCCGCCTTTTTCAGTGTAAAACTCACCATTTGACGCATTGATGCCGAATCATCCACGGCTAAAATTCTTTTCATATGAACCCCTTAATCTACATTTTCAAGTATCAGATATTCACTTAGGCCTAAGCGACTAATGGCATTTTTTAAAGGCTCACTTTGCCCAACCCAAATAATTTTGTGATGTACGCATAGCAAGTGCTTTTGCAGAGCACACAATAATTGAATAGAGGCAGTATCTACGCGCACAACTTCACTAATGTCTAAACAAACATCATCATTGCGGTGTAATTCTTGTAATAAATCTTGGTGTAAGTTTTCAACTTGGGTGATTGCTAGTTCAGCGGGAAGCTTCATCATATTGTTCGCACTTTCCATGTTTAACCAATTCATAACAAAAGCTTAGACTGAGTTAGTAAAAATGCCATAAATGCGTTGAAAAAAGAGTGAAATTATTTGCTGGGGATAAAAGAAAAACAAAAAAGGAGCTCAACGCTCCTCGAAAAGAATTAAAGTATACTTTCTGGCTCATTTATTGATAATGATCGGCGATCTGCTTAAATTCAGTTATTAATAATTTAGCATTAATTAATGGCACACTGCCTTGTTTAAATTCAGGTTTAAATATGGCTCTTACCGCTCCTTGAGGGTCAACCATCGCAATTGAAGCACTATGGTCAACGGCATATTCTTGCTCATCACTATTACTAATTGCGTAAATCAAACCTAACTCTCTAACTAGTGGAAATAGATCTTTATGTTCCCCTGAGACCGCTAAAAAATCAGGATTAAAATAATCAATGTAGGCTTTGCGTTTAGCGACTGTATCGCGTTTTGGATCGACCGCTAAAAACCAAATTTGCAATGGGTATTCATCTTTCAACGCTTTATAAACGCCATTGAGTTTAGCTAATGTCAGAGGGCAAATATCTGGGCAACTGGTATAACCTAAAAACACTAAATTCCATTGACCTTGCAATGTTTGCTTAGTTACTGGCTGAGCATTTTGATCTTGTAAAGTAAAATCACTCAAAGGTTTGGCTTGTTCATATACCAAAGCTTCAACGTCAGGCATAGCGCTGTCACTACAAGCTGTTAACAGCAATAAACTTAACACCAACCACACTCTTGCCCCACGCTTAACTGCTAAGCTATTCATATAACGAACCATTTATCTATAAATAAGGCGACAAAGAGTATCATTAAATGAATAATTGAAAAACGGAATAAATCCATTGCTGTATCGTCATTCCCCGCTATTTTTAGTTTTACCGCTTTATAGATGAAAATCCCATTAAGTAGTGTCGCAGCAATTAAATAAATGAGCCCCGACATACCAATTAAATAAGGCAATACACATACCAAGGCCAATAAAATAGAGTATGCAACTACACAGGTTTTACAAAAATCAATACCATGAGTGACTGGCAACATGGGGATCTTAGCGCGTTCGTAATCACTTTTGCGAGCAATTGCCAGCGCCCAAAAGTGCGGCGGAGTCCAAGTAAATATGATCATCACTAATAACCAAGGAGCAGCTGCCATATGCCCGGTTTCTGATACCCACCCTAACAACGGCGGCATGGCACCGGCCAGCCCTCCTATAACAATATTTTGTGGCGTTGCACGCTTTAAAAAGGAGGTATAAATAAACGCATAACCAACTAACGCAAATAAGGTTAATACAGCGGTTAAAGTATTAGCCCAGATCATCAACATAATGAAACCACTCACCCCAATAACAGCGGCAAAACTTAAAGCATGCAGTTTAGATAACCGCCCCTTCGCCACTGGCCGATGGCGTGTACGTGCCATTTTGCTATCTATTTCGCTATCAACCACATGATTGATCACCGCAGCTGCTGCGGATAACAAGCCAATTCCCAGTAAACTAATAAACTGTTCGCCTATACCACGACCAACATCGGGTGCCAGCGCTAAACCAACCCATGCTGTTAATACCAACATTGCGACCACTTTAAATTTACTAATCGCTAAATAATCATTTATTAAGCCGCTAATTTGGCTAGGTGCTAACTTTGTTATTGCTATTAATGGTGTCATAACTGCCCCTATGTACGTGCTTTTAAGTAAAAACATAAACGAACGACTGTTAACAATAGTATGGCAGCCATTAAATTATGTGCCAGCGCAACGCCGAGCGGGAAATGCCAGTGCACAACCGCCAAGCCCAAACAAATTTGACACAGCAACGCGACCAATACGGAGACTGTACAATGCTTTATTTTTCTCGACACAGCACGGCTATAAATGCGCCACATGATCAGCGCTAATACTACACAGGTAACTAACGCCCACATTCGATGTAATAAATGGATCGACATTCTAGCCTGCTGTGAAAGTACACCATATTCATAAGTACTTTGCTCTAATGGCAACTGAAATACACTACTCAACGAAAACGGCTGTCCGTAACTACACAATGGCAAGCCATTGCAGTGCGGCGCCGCATAATTAGCAGCAAGCCAACCGCCTAGCGCTATTTGCAATACCAACACCACTAATGCGACTAGACTAAGCTTAAAGTAACGCCGAGCTGAGGCGTCGCCGCCAAAAATTGGTTTTGCCGTTAGCCGTAAATACAATAATGTAACCAATGATAAAATACTAAATCCACCTAATAAGTGCCCCAATACAATCAGCGGCTGTAAATTCATGGTGACGGTCCACATCCCTAAAGCCGCTTGAAACACCACCAGTATTAGTAATAGTAAGGGTAATTTAATTGGCGTGGTTGGATATTGACGTTTTAATAAAGCCAATATAAATAACGCTAAAATAAGTAAACCTAACGTGCCGGCAAAATAGCGATGGATCATTTCTTTCCACGCTTTAGCGGTTTCGAACATCATATCTGGGTAGGTTTGCTCTACATGGGCTAAATCAGCCTCATGCTTGGGTACCGTCAAAAAGCCATAGCAACCGGGCCAATCCGGACAACCCAATCCGGCATCACTCAAGCGCGTATAAGCCCCTAAGCCAACAACTAAGATCGATAACATAAAAGTGGCTAATACCAAATGTTTATAGTTTTTATACATAATTGGCACTCCTTAAATTAGCTAGAACGCGAATAGTTAAGTAATTTTTTTAAATCTTTTAACAGTCCTTTTTGAGTCAAACGGTTTTGCTGTGGCTCACTATGGTAAGGATACTGCAAGACCACTAAGCCCATATGATCAATTAGATATAAACTAGCTGGTTGCAGTACATCAACCTCAGGTAACTGACGCCATGGCAGCTCTTTTTGCTGTGTCTGGCCAAGGATGGCTACATCGACTTTACCTTGATTTTTACCAAGAGCGATGTAGAGGTTCTCTAGTGCTTGTAACTGCTGTGCACAAGCTTGTTGGCATTGTGCTGGGTGATTTAAAGCAATAGTCCATTGTTTATGCTCCGTTTTTTTCCAATCTTGTAGTTTTATTTCCTGTTTTAAAAATTCCCCTTTATTACTCGATGCACTAGGTATCCACTCAAGCTTTAACGCCAAATACGCCAGTATTAAAGGCACTAAACAACAGCCAATAAATATTAATAACGGATTGTTTTTCATTGTAATTCCTTCTTTTTAAAAGCAAATACAGCAATAACAAGGCAGGCAATCGCAATCAATAACCATTGCACTGCGTAGGCTTGATGTTTTTCGGGGCTCATCACCACAGCTTGGTAATGCGGCGCAGCAATCTCATCCGCGATACCTTGCCGATAACCAATAAAGTCAATCATGTCGCGACCTGTTTGCTGTGAAAACAATGCTAAATCGATAATTTGTACGCGCTTGGGCCATGCTGTATCCGTCTTGTGTTGTGCATCTTGCAAAGTAAAGCCACTGAGCTTTCCTTGCTTTAATTGCACGGTCATTGCCAAAGGAGTCGATGGTAGGTTTATACTAGGGAGTTGCTGGCGAGTAAGTGGTGCTTTAACCCAACCCAAATTCACCAACAGAGTTTGCTTACTTTGCTGTAAACGCAGCAAGGTAAGTACATCGTAGCCAACCTGACCTTGGTAAACTTGATTATCTAACAACCAATATTGCTGCGTATCTAGCACTCCAGAGATACTTATCTGCAAGCCCGTTTTATTCCAATCACTAGGCAGTTGCTGCATTTGCTGCCAGCTCATTACTCCCTGACTTTGCAGGGCTGCTATTTGTGTTAATTGCTCAGTTTTACTTTCAGCTCGCTGTAATTGCCAATACCCTAGGCGTAAACATACCAATACCACAATGGTTACCACGCAAATGGTAATAATTGAGCTAAGCTTTTGTTTACGCCATAAAATTAACTGCATAAAGGTGACCCAGTGATTATTAAAATTATTATCGTACTGTTGCTACTATTTATACTTTTTAACTTGTTCCGTGCCTTATTTATTATGGTATCGGGTAAAACAGATGGACGGCCTATGTCTCACTATTTAGGCCGTCGTGTGCTGTTTTCTGTTATCGTCTTAGTAATTGTTATTGCAGCCCTTAAACTAGGTTTCATCCACAGTAACTCATCACCAATTGATAAAGTTACAGCACATATACAAACACAAATAAACACAACCACACCACATCAACAAAATGCCAATACCAAGCTGCGGCTTGAAACGCAAAATGTTTATCTGGGCTAAAGTGGCCCTTTAAAATACGGATCAGCATGACTAATAATAAAATAGTTCCTAAGGTCACATGCATGCCATGAAAGCCGGTTAGTAAAAAGAAAGTATTGCCATATACGCCAGCATCTAAGGTCAGTCCTAAATCCTGATAAGCATGCATATACTCTACGACTTGCAGCCCTAAAAAACAGACCCCTAATAAGATTGTCAGTGCCATAAATACTTTTAATGGCCCACGCTTATTGTTCTCCATGCCTACATGAGCAAAATGTAAGGTAACCGACGAGGTTAGTAATATTAATGTGTTGATCAGCGGCAATCCCTGCCAACCCATAGCCTGTGTCGTACTACCACCAGGTGTAGTAACTAATGGCCAGATTGCTTCAAAAGTAGGCCACAGTACCTCATTGGTCATGGCATTATTTCCGGCGCCGCCAAGCCAAGGCACAGAGATCATCCGGGCATAAAAAAGGGCACCGAAAAAAGCCATAAAAAACATTACTTCAGAGAAAATAAACCAGCTCATACCTTGACGAAACGAGCGATCCATTTGCGCTGAATATAAGCCTTGATCAGACTCTTCAATGACATTTTTAAACCAGCGAAATAGCATAAACAGCAACACACCAATTCCTGCGTAAAGCACATAATGGCCAGCACCACCGCCGCTGCTTGCTTGCATTACGGTAAGACCTGCACCAACAGCAATAAAAAACATCGCAAATGCGCCAACTATTGGCCACGGACTTTGCGCGGGAACATAATATTTTTCGTAATTTTTATCCATTTTGTTTGCTCCTAATTAGCTATTAGCTTGGCAACCTAATTACTAGCCACTACCTGCCCGCTAATATCAAACACGGTATAAGACAAAGTTAACTCTTCAACATCTTCAGGTAATTGCGTATCAACATAAAAAAGCAGTTTAAATTCCACTTCTTCACCTGCTTTCAAAGGTTGTTGATCGAAACAAAAGCAAGCCATTTTATGCAAATACTTAGCTGCTTTGCCTGGAGACACCGACGGTACCGCTTGCATAACTTTATCTTCATTACTGGTATTTTTTGCTCTAAACAGCACTTCGCGCATAGCTCCGGGCTTTACTAGCACACTATACTCATGTGATTGCACCTCAAATGGCGCTCCACTTTGCGCATGAGTTGTGAAGCTTACGTCGATTTCTCGTGCCTCATTAACACTCGTACTTTGCTTTGCTTGCTCTAACGAAGGCTTACCATTAAGGCCTGTTACATCACAAAAAACGTCGTACAACGGCACCAAAGCAAACGCAAAAGCGAACATGCCAAGACATATTAAAACTAAGCGCTTAAGCAGTGGTGCATGACTCATTACTTAATCTCCGGTGGCGTTTCAAAAGTATGATAAGGCGCAGGAGATGCCACCTCCCATTCCAAACCCTCAGCACCATCCCACACTTTGGCGGGCACTTTATCGCCGCCTCGTGCACACTTAAATACTACAACCACAAATAACAATTGTGATAAACCAAAAGCAAAGCCACCAATACTAATAATCGCGTTAAAGTCTGCAAATTGCAGTGCGTAGTCAGGAATCCGGCGCGGCATACCGGCCAAACCAACAAAGTGCATAGGGAAAAACAATACATTCACGCTCACTAACGACAACCAAAAATGCCATTTAGCCAAGGTGATATTGAACATATTTCCCGTCCATTTTGGCAGCCAATAATACGCCCCGGCCATAATTGAAAATATCGCCCCAGTCACTAACACATAATGAAAATGCGCCACCACAAAATAAGTATCATGGTATTGAAAATCAGCAGGAGTAATCGCCAGCATCAACCCAGAGAAACCACCTAAAGTGAATAACACAATAAACGCAATACTAAATAACATAGGCACTTCAAAACTAATCGAACCACGCCACATGGTGGCTACCCAGTTAAATACTTTGACCCCAGTTGGCACCGATATCAGCATAGTGGCATACATAAAAAATAATTCGCCAGCGACAGGCATACCTGTGGTAAACATATGATGCGCCCAAACTATAAAGCTCAGTAAAGCAATCGAAGATGTGGCATATACCATAGAGGCATAACCAAATAATTTTTTACGTGAAAAGGTCGGCACTATAGTCGAGATAATGCCAAAGGCTGGCAGTATCATAATGTACACTTCAGGGTGACCAAAAAACCAAAATATGTGCTGGAACATCACCGGATCACCGCCCCCAGCAGCATCAAAAAAGCTGGTTGCAAAATACTTATCAGTCAATACCATAGTCACAGCACCGGCCAATACCGGCATCACAGCAATCAATAAAAAAGCGGTGATAAGCCATGTCCACACAAACAGCGGCAGCTTCATCCAAGTCATACCTGGCGCACGTAAATTAACGATAGTTACAATCACATTGATTGCGCCCATAATTGAACTAATACCCATGATGTGAATAGCAAAAACAAATAATGCGGTATTATCGTTACTGTAAGTTGTTGACAGTGGTGCATAAAAAGTCCAGCCAAATGCCGGGCCACCACCTGGCATAAATAGGGATGCCAGTAAAATAATAAAAGCAAAAGGTAAAATCCAAAAGCTCCAATTATTCATCCGTGGTAATGCCATATCTGGTGCGCCAATCATGAGTGGTACCATCCAGTTAGCCAATCCTGTAAAGGCCGGCATAACGGCACCAAAGACCATGATCAAGCCATGTACTGTGGTCATTTGATTAAAAAAGTGAGGCTCTACTAACTGTAAGCCAGGTTGAAATAACTCTGCGCGGATCACCATCGCCATGGCGCCACCAATTAAAAACATCGTCAACGAAAAAATTAAATATAAGCTTCCGATATCTTTATGGTTAGTAGTATAAAGCCAGCGTTTAAAACCTTTCGCAGGATGATGATGTCCATCATGGTGTGCAGCTTGATCATGTTGTTGCTCTGTTACGCTACTCATTATTTAGCCTCCGAAGTTGCATCAATCGCGGCTTGTATCTGACTCGGTTGAATTACATCCCCAGTGTCATTGCCCCATGCATTACGCTTATAGGTGATCACAGCTGCTAGCTGCTTGATTGATAACTGCTTGTCAAATGCTTGCATAGCGGTACCTGGGCGACCATGAAGCACGACATCAATATGATCTTTAATATCTCCTAATACTACCGGACTGCCTTTGAGCGCAGGGAAAACCCCCGGTAAGCCCATACCTGTTGGTTGGTGACACGCAGCGCAACTGGCCATATAGACTTGCTCGCCGAGTGTCATTAATTCTTCTTTTGGTAATGTTTGATCTAATAAGGCAGCATCAGCAATTGCAGCGTTTGCTTTTGCCTGCTTAGCTTCGCTCAGCCAGTTTGCAAATGCTTGCTCAGATTTAGCTTCAACCACCACAGGCATAAAGCCATGATCCTTTCCGCATAGTTCTGCACATTGCCCTCGATAAATGCCCTCTTCATTAATTCTGGTCCAAGTTTCATTGATAAACCCAGGGTTAGCATCTTTTTTCACTGCAAAATCAGGCACCCACCAAGAATGAATAACGTCGTCTGAGGTCATTAAAAATCGTACTTTTTGATTAATTGGCAACACCAAAGGTTTATCAACCTCTAGTAAATAGGTGCTTGATTTATCTGCTTGGTTGGTAATTTGTTCTTGCGGGGTAGCTAAAATAGAGTAAAAAGAAACATCTTCTCCCATATACTCATAATGCCACTTCCATTGAGAACCAGTAATTTTAATGGTGAGATCAGCCTTACTGGCGTCTTCCATCGAAATTAAGGTTTTAGTGGCGGGAACAGCCATGGCAATTAAAATCACAAATGGGATTGCCGTCCAAAGGATTTCAACTTTAGTACTTTCATGAAATTGGGCTGGTTTTGCCCCTTTAGATTTACGGTGGTGGATCAGTGCCCAAAACATCACGGCGAACACGATGACCCCAATCACACAACATATAATAAATATTGTCATGTGCAGCTGATAAACATCATTACTTATATCTGTTACGCCCTTACGCATATTAAACTGGCTATTAGCCAATACTTGCTGCGGTAGAACAAACAATATAAGCCACAAGGTAGAGCTCAATTTACCCATGTGACGGCTCCTTTAAATGCTATTGCAAAACGCAAAGCGAAAAGGCGGCACAGCTTTATTCGCGCCAATTCGTTATTTTTTATTGTTACTGAATATTAACGCAACCCTAAATTATGCTATTGAGCAAAATTGTTAGACTTTTAAAGTAGCTGTTAACACAGTGTATTAACCAATTAGTTAAAAAATGAACAATTAGCAAGTTTTAAGAGCAATTAAATTCTTTTTTGGTGCATAAATAACAGCTAAAAATCAGCGCGTTATTTTGTAATTAGGGATAATATTAGAGGGCTAAAAGTAGCTGGTAAGTAGATTTGATAGGGCTTAGGACGCTATAGCTAAGTATAAAATCTAGCCATTAAAGCGGTAAAAAATTAAATGCACCAAACTTCACCAATTTGGTGCAAAATATAGATCAAAAAATTTACATCCAATCAGCGTTGCGGATCACCCCAACAGCCAACCCTTCAATATTGAAAGATTCATGTTCAAGATCCACTTCAATCGGTGAAAATTCATCATTTTCAGCATGTAAAAAAACTTTTTTACCTGCTTTTTCAAGGCGTTTTACTGTTACATCGTCATCAACACGGGCAACCACCACTTGGCCATTTTCAGCAACTTGAGTGCTGTGTACTGCCAATAAATCGCCATCCATAATACCAATGTCTTTCATACTCATGCCTTGCACACGCAGTAAAAAATCAGCAGCCGGTTTAAACAAGAGTGGATCTATTTTGCAATGACTTTCAACATGCTGCTCTGCCAAAATAGGCTCACCAGCGGCAACTCTGCCTATTAGAGGTAAACCAAGTTGTTCCGGCTCATCCTCTTCAACTAACTGAATACCTCGACTAGCACCGGGCTTCATTTTAATAACGCCCTTTTTCGCTAATGCCTTTAAATGTTCTTCCGCTGCATTAGCACTTTTAAAACCTAACGTTTGCGCAATCTCAGCACGGGTTGGCGGCATACCGGTATCTTTAATAAAAACTTTAATAAGTTCGAGAATTTGAGCTTGGCGATTCGTTAATGGGCGCATACAACTGGTTTTCCATACAGTACATTTAACTGTGAGTATATACAGTTATCTGAAAATCGCAAATATAAATTGGCTTAAAATCGCGCCGTTAATAACAAGCTCATACTATTTAAACCACTTCCAGAATCTAGCGCAGATCCAAGACCAAACTTTAATGCTACATGTTGATTAAACCAATATTGCGTTTGCAGTTCATAGTTGTCTTTTAGATTTTTCTGATTACGAATATTAGCAACGACTCCCACTGACCATGCTTGATTTACATAATAAACCGCCTGCCCCTGCACATAACGATAACGCCCTGCCAATTGCTTTAGCTCTAAATCCCAACCTTGATTGCTAACTATATTTGTCCAACGAACATAAGGAGCATAAGTCCATTCAACCGCGACTCTTTCATTATCTTTGCCAAACCACATATCATGGCGCTCTAAGCGACTGTAATATACATTGAACCCTAGTTGTAACTGCTCATTCATTTGCTTACCAACAGCGGCACTCACTAAATAATCAGTATTTTGCCAATAGCTATTATCTTCACAGAGGCGCTGCGCGCTGGCACTAATAACTAATCCTGCGGGACCATAGATGGCAGCATCGGTATTTAAATAGCTAAAATCATCATTAGCAAACCCACCAATAGCATAATTATTGACTTGATTTAAATACGCTTTTAGCTCGTATGGACCAGTCAACGATTCAAGATCTTGCGCAAAATATCGATACCGTGCGCCTAAAAAAGATTCATCTAAACCAGCTAAATCGGTAAAACCAATATCGAGTTGATGTTGGGTACTAGCAACAGCCTGCGGCTGAGCAACAAGGCTCATTAATAATATTGCACCACATCCAAATACCTTTACTTTCATCCTTAAGATCCATTAACAGTTAGATAATATAGGTACATTTTATCTATTTTTATGATCTTAACTGTAGGAAAATGTTTAAAAGTGTAGACTGATTTAGTAAATAACTTAGTGAGGCAGGCAGATGAGTATTTGGTATCAACCGATCACCCTAGCACAATGTAAGCAACTTGATGACGGCATAAGTGGTCAAGGCACATTGATGAAAACCATGGGCATTGAAATAAGTGAAATAGGCGATGATTATTTAGTAGCAACGATGCCCGCGATCCCAGCTCATCATAACCCTATGGGTATGGTGCATGGCGGCGCAAATGTTGTACTTGCAGAAACGGTGGCGAGTTATGCTGCAAACTTTGCTGTTGATTTTACAAAGTTTTATTGTGTTGGCCAGGAGATCAATGCCAATCATCTAAAAGCATCACGTAATGGTATATTAACCGCGATAGCAACACCACTACACTTAGGCAAGCGTACATCCGTATGGGAAATAAAAATCACCAATAGTCGTGGAGAACTGTGCTGCGTATCAAGAATGACCGCAGCAATTGTAGAGCGAAAAGGCTAACTTGAAAGTGGATAAATTGTAATTTCAATACCTGCGCCAATAGCAGAAATACGCAATAAAGTATCGGCACTGAGCGCTTGATTAAAGCATTTTGGCGAAGTGCCTGATTCAAAGCCAATATCAAAGGTGCGCTTTGAGCATGATAACCACTGCTTTAATGCATTGCGTGAGCAAGATTCAATTAACTCACATAAGTGGTTAATCGCTTTATCTGGTGAGATAACGTCTTCATTAGACTCAATACGTGCTAGTTGACGGTACTCATCTTTATCGTAATGCAAAACCACAGCACTTTTTTTTAAGTCTGCAACTAACAAACTAATATCTTGCTTTGATTCAAGCTCTAGATCTACATTTAAAAATTGAATTTCCGACATTGTTTCATTTTTACCCTGCGTTAATAACAACGCAAACTTTAACCTAATTTTGCGTATATACCAAATCTAGAGTAGCTAGTTTTATTTTGTTGATGCGACAATTTGCCACATTGGCAAACTCAATATAATTTATAGAATACCGCACTAATAACAAACAGGTAGTCACTATGGATAAACGCATTTTTAAACATGCGCGTAAGTTTCACAAATGGTTAGGTTACTTATTAGCGCTACAAATTTTTGCATGGTTACTCGGTGGTTTAATTATGAGTGCTATACCGCTTGAAAAAGTTCACGGTAAACATTTAGCTGCGCGGCAATTAAATAACCCATTCAAACAAGCTGATTATCTAGCCTCAGTTGATAATATCGTTGCAAAAATTACTCAACCAAGACAAATTAGTTATAGTCACTTTTTAACAATCCCTACCATTATTGTGAGCAACAGTAACGGTGAGTACAGCTTTAACGGAGTTACTGGCCGTCCTTTGGTAGCACCGAGTAAAGCGCAAATTATTGCCAATGCCCAAGCTCATCTATTAATCAATGCGCAAGTAACAGACGTGATCAAACTAGCTAAAGGTACTAGCGAAGTTGGCTTTAAAGAAAATATTTGGCAAGTAAATTTTGACGATACGTTTAACACCACACTATATTTATCCGCTGATAGCGGCCAAGTTATTACTGTTCGCAGCACAATTTGGCGAATTTTCGATTTTTTCTGGATGTTACACATAATGGACTATGAGCAACGTGAAGATTTTAATAACCCATTATTAATAAGTTTTGCAGCCAGTAGCGTATTGTTTTGTTTAACTGGCTTTATTTTATTACTACAGAATATCCGTTTTAGAAAACGTACTTCCCGTCGCCCAAGTAGCTAACCTTACCTTAGAGATGAGTTAAAATTCCCACTACATCACACAGTTAAGCGATTTACTTTTTGAATAATCGCTCTAAACTAGCGCTTCCTGTAGTTCACTAAAGTGATTGGATATGCCGCATTTAATTATTGCGCTGGTATTGTGTTGTGTGAGTTTTAACCTTTATGCAGAACAATTCACCAGTTTTTACAGCGCAAAAAAACACCTCATCAAAACCCTTCCTGATAACGCCACCAGCCTCTATTGTGGCTGTAATATTAAACGCCAAGGTAAAAAACTGGTGCCCGACCCAAATGCATGTGGTTATGTGCCTCGCAATGCGGTTACTCGTTCAGGCAAACCAAATGCGCGCGCAACTCGGATTGAGTGGGAACATATTGTGTCTGCATGGGAATTTGGTCACCAGCTACAATGCTGGCAAGATGGCGGCCGAAAAAATTGCATTAAAGTCAGTGCGCAATTTCGGAAAATGGAAGCTGATATAAATAATCTCGCTCCGGCAATTGGTGAAATAAACGCAGACCGATCTAATTACAGCTTTGGCATGATTGCAGGTAATGCAAGCCAATATGGTCGCTGCCAGGTAAAGGTAGATTTTAAACAGCGTGTGGTAGAGCCGCCCTTTTATGCACGAAAACGCATTGCCGATGCTTATTTTTATATGCAAAAAACCTATGGTTTAAAAATTTCCGACAAGCAACAAAAATTATTTACCGCATGGCAAAACCAAGCTTTAGCAGCGAAAAATAGCAATGCTGTACTTTAAGTAGCCAAAACCATAAAAAAGGCGCATTTCGCGCCTTTTCACTTAAAACCTGCATTTAGTTTCGTCATTAAATATCTTGATGTGGGCCAAACACCTCGTAGTGAATACGCTCAGCAGCGACTCCTAATACGAGTAATTGCTGTTTAATTGCAGCCATAAACCCCGTTGGGCCACAGATGTAGAAATCACCTTCTTCAAGCGGTAGCTGCTCAGCAACAGCGCTGACATTCATCAATCCAGTAAACTCAGCTCCCTCGCCACCTTGATTAAACCAAGTGTAGTAATTTAATCGAGTATGCGCCGCGGCTTGCTCCGCCAAAAACTGACTAAATGAATGCTGCAGGATATTTTCACAGGCGTGTAAATAGGTGACCGCTTGATTCGATGTATCACATAATAATGTTTGTAACATTGCCAGCATCGGTGTTTGACCAACGCCCGCAGAAATTAATACCACAGGTTTTTTATTTGCGCGTAAAAAGAAGTCTCCAGCCGGTGGATAAAGCTCCACAACGCTGCCCACATCAAGTGAGTGCAAATAATTAGATACAATCCCCGCTGCTGGCAATAACTCTTTTTTCACGCTAATACGGTAATTTTCACCATTACTTTGCTGAGAAATAGAGTATTGGCGTATCTCACTATACTGTGTATAAGCTGGTTTTACTTTGATACCTAAATACTGCCCTGGTTTATGAGTCATTACCGCTTTACCATCGACTGGCACTAAAGTAAAACTGGTTACTAACTCTGATTCAGGCTGTTTTTTAGCAATAACAAATGCTCTAGTACCCGACCAGCCACCGTGGTTATTTTTACTGTGCTCGTATAGCGCCGCTTCTTCGGTAATACAAATATCAGCAAGTAGTGCGTAAGCCTCACGCCATGCATATTCAACTTCAGCTGTAAATTGCTCAGGGAGCAATTCTTTTAAAGTGCCAATCAGGTGTCCGCCAACTATTGGATAATGCTCAGGTAAAATATGCATGCTGGTATGCTTATGATTAATGCGTGCCAGCGCCTCTTTTAATACGGCTAAATTATCAATATTTTGAGCATACGCAGCCAAGGCATTAAATAATGCAAATTGCTGACGGCCACTACGTTGATTGGCCATATTAAAAATATCCTGCAGCTCAGGGTTATGACTAAACAGCCGGTTATAAAAATGCTCCGTGACAACGGTGCCCGCCTGCGCCAATAAAGGCGCTGTGCTTTTTACTATTTCAATGGTTTTATCAGATAACATACAACTTCCTTTAACCACGACGCCCATCAACACGACGCCGCGTTAAAATAGGAATACAGTGGAATAAGAACAATAAAAATGCCACGATCCACAGTACAGCACTCAGCTGCCATGCGATGTGTGGCCCAATAACAACAGGTAATAACGAACGAATAATTGCTGCAATAAACACTAAAGCAAACGCCACAGCCATAAAGTGAGGAATAGTTAAAGGGCGGCCAGTATGACCATGAGATACCCGCGTCATCATCGCTAAGATCATCATGCCAATCGTACCTATAGTGATCATATGCAGCGCGTCTTTAAACAAAATAACCGAGCTGTAAAAACTCAGCGCAAGCAATACTAAACCAAGCCCAAGAGCTAGATAAGAGAAGTGCAACGACCATAACAGTGGTACTTTGAGTATTTGATTATTCCACCACAACAATGAGCGACTTAAATGCACTACAGCAACAACAGCCAATGCCCAACCAGGATTAACGCTTGCTATAAATAATTGGCTGATAAAATAAAGCGCGACAGCAAACAATGAGCTGTAAAGCAGCACTTTATCTAAACGAGGAGTACGCACTTGCTCCGCTAAACCAAGACCACGAGCAGTAAAAAAAGGTAATACCCGCCCAGCCACCACACCGACAAGTAAGGTCATTACTAGTACTGCGGTATCGGCGACTGCCAATGCAAGTAGCATGTTTTGTTGTATTGCTAAGCATAAATAAATAATATTGAGCACACACAATGCGCTTAGCATCAGTAAAAATTGGTAGTTATTTTTATTGCCAGCTTTAAGGAGCATATTAGCCAGCGCCATAACTGCACCTAACCACCAAAGCAATTGGAACAATAACACCGCATATAAACTAAAGTTTTCAATACCTGCACTGGTAATAAAAAACGCAACACGAGCTGCTAGCCACACTAGGGTTAGCAACATCAATTTACGACCATTAATACTCGCAACCCCGCTCCAAGTTTGTGCTGCGGTTAATAAAAACCCCACAGCTACAGCGCCTGCAAAGCCAAACATCATTTCATGGGCATGCCAAAGTGTTGCTGGCATAGTCAATTGCCATCTGGCATGGCCTGTTAAAATGAGTAACCAATAACTAATCGACAAAACGGCCAATAAGCCAGCTCCTAAAAAGTAGGGCCGAAATGCTAACATCCATAACGGCCATTGACTGACTTGATAAAAACGCATTTTTTTGGGCATTGGTTCGGTTAAATTGATTGCTCGCATCAGCGTATTAGACTCATCTATCTAGGTATTTATAACACGCTATTGCACAAGCCGAGCCAAGATTTAAACTGCTTATTATTCAACATATTAACTATTTTGCTATTGACAAAAAAGTCTTTATGACTCACCTTTAAATAAGATAAAAACACATTGGAGTCATTTTGACATGGTAGATAAACAAAGCTTACTTAATGTCGCCCTTGTGCTTGCTAAAGTGAGCGACCAAAAGCAGCCTTTTCAGCAGTTAATTCAGTGTATCAAACAAGTAATACCCAGTGACGCTATTGCACTGCTTACCTTACAAGGCGATGTGTTAAAACCACAAGCTATTCATGGACTGACGCCTGACACCCTAGGACGACGCTTTGTAATAAACGAGCATCCACGTTTACATGCCATTTGCAACGCTAAGCAACCATTACAGTTTGCCCATGATTGCCCAATTCCTGATCCGTACGACGGTTTACTATCGAGCAAAGCTGGCGATATTCCTGTTCATGCTTGCTTAGGCATCCCTCTACTTGATAGCGACGATAACTTACTCGGGGTGATCACCCTCGACAGTCTCGATGCAAATGCATTCGACAGTTTTGACCTTGAGCTATTTACTCAACTAGGTACGCTTTGCACCGCGCATTTGCATACTGTATTAAAACTGCAGCAATATCAAAACCACGCGCAACATAGTAGCGCTTTAGTGCAAGAGCTAAACCGCGAAGCGCTTACCCGCGATGGTGCAGAGATCATCGGCCAAAGCACGGCCATGCAAGCCCTTCGAAGCGATATAAAACTAGTGGCGGCTTCTGAGTTTAGTGTCTTGATCCAAGGTGATACCGGGGTAGGTAAAGAGCTAGTAGCACGCAATATCCATCTTCATTCAAAGCGTAGCGAAATGCCGTTAATTCACTTGAATTGTGCATCATTACCAGAGAACCTCGCCGAAAGTGAATTTTTTGGCCACGCCAAAGGCGCATTTACCGGCG
This sequence comes from Pseudoalteromonas sp. SG43-6, assembly GCF_014164365.1. Taxonomy (NCBI): domain Bacteria; kingdom Pseudomonadati; phylum Pseudomonadota; class Gammaproteobacteria; order Alteromonadales; family Pseudoalteromonadaceae; genus Pseudoalteromonas; species Pseudoalteromonas sp. SG43-6. Next base: position 19,817 of record NZ_JACJEZ010000009.1, on the reverse strand, counting down.
CCCATAATGCACGTCAAGGCAAGTTTCAGCTGGCTGATGGTGGCACCTTATTTTTAGATGAAATTGGTGAACTGCCACTTGCCATGCAAAGTAAACTATTGCGCGTCTTACAAAGTGGTGAAATCCAAACGGTTGGCGAAGATGAAGTAAAATACGTCGATGTAAGGGTTATTGCGGCTACAAACAGGCATTTAAAAAACGAAGTCGCTCAAGGGCGTTTTCGAGCCGATTTATATCATCGGTTAAGTGTTTACCCGCTCAACGTTGCGCCACTTAAACAACGCGAAAACGATGTAATTTTACTTGCAGGTTACTTTGTTGAAAGAACAGCCCGTAAGCTAGCTATCAAACAACTCAAACTCAGCGTCGAAACGCAACTACTACTCACTCAATATGACTGGCCGGGAAATGTGCGAGAACTTGAGCATGTGATCAGCCGTGCAGCATTAAAAGCCAAACAAAGCCAGTGGCAGCAAGCAATAATTACTATTGAACCTGCTCATTGTGAACTTAACCTAAGTACAAATAACCCAACGCCTGTCGCATTAACAACTGCCGATAACAATAACATAAATAAACAAAATTTCTCGCTCAAACAAGCAACGGATACATTTACTCAGCATTTAATCAGCCAACAGCTAGAACAACATAATTACAACTGGGCCAGTGCAGCACGAACATTAAAAGTTGATCGCGCTAACTTAGTGCGATTAGCCAAACGTCTTGGTATTACAGTAAAAAAATCTATTTAATGTGTATTTTATTCACCCAAACTTGGCTATAGTGCCAACTGGTGTAAAACCACAATAAACATCTAAACAGGAGATATTTGATGATTGTATTAAACCCCCTTGCTGGGCAAGTAAGTGCTTAATTTTATTTTTTAATATTAAGTTTTGCCCGGCCATTAGCCGGGGCGCTGTTGATAGCTAAAATTTAACAGCAAACCCCTTTGTTATTTTTACTCTTTGCAGTAATGGGGTTATATGAATACTAATTTAAGTTTAAGCCAACTGGGTTGGCGCGCATTTTTCCAACAACAACTTACGCTCAATGATTTAGAGCACACACTGATTGCACGGATCATTACCTACCATCGCAACCACTTTGTTGTACAGAGTGAGCAGGGTTGCCACAAGGTATTGGTAAATTCAGATCATCCCCCCTTAACTGTGGGTGACTGGATATTACTTACGCAACACAACGAACACTGGCTGTTTACCCGATTGCTTGAGCGCTTAACATTGCTCAGTCGCAAAAGTGCGGGAAGTAAATTAAGTGAACAGCTTATTGGCGCTAATATTGATACTTTGTTTATTGTCAGCTCGCATAATCAAGATTTCAATCTAAGCCGCTTTGAACGCTACTTAGCGTTAGCATATCAAAGTGAGTGTTTACCCGTTGTTGTACTGACCAAACGCGATCAATGTGCAGCACCAGAGCAACATATAGCACAACTAACAGCGCTTGATAATCACTTAACCGTGCTGTCTGTTAATGCATTAGAGCGTGGCAGTGTTGAGCAATTAATGCCATGGTGCGGCAAAGGTCAAACATTAGCTTTTGTTGGGTCTTCGGGTGTAGGTAAATCCAGCTTAGTTAATAGCTTATGTGAACAGCAGCTAAGTGACACTGGTGCAATTCGCGAGGACGACAGCAAAGGTCGCCACACCACGACTCATCGAGCATTGCATGTTCTTAACGTAGGAGCGCTGTTACTCGATACTCCCGGCATACGCGAGCTGCAACTAAGTGACTGTCAACAAGGTGTAGAGCTTACTTTTAACGATATAAGTGAACTGGCGCAGCAGTGTCGATTTGCCGATTGTAGTCATCAGCTAGAACCCGGTTGTCAGGTGCTAGCTGCGTTACAAAAAGGCTTATTAACGCAGCGGCGTATCACTAATTATCAAAAACTGTTAAAAGAGCAGCAACGCAATACTCAGAGCCTTGCGCAATTACGTAGCCAAGATAGAAGCTTAGGTCGGTTTTATCGTAACGTACAAGCAGACATGCGTAATTTAAAAGGACGTTAATTAATTTTTCTCAGTCGTTAAACAAAACGTGGCTAAATACTGTTTAGCCACGTTTTTGCTGATAGAAAGATTAACGCAGCTAAATTACGCGAGCTTATGCTCCTTAAAATACGCTTTTAAAAGCTGACTGAACGCCTGTACCTTAGCTGTTCGGTGCACTAAGTGATGGGTTACTAGCCATAAATCCGTTGGCCAACTCAGTTCATCCGCTAGTATTGGTACTAAATCAGCATACTGCGCCGCCACGTCATGCTGCATCCCGCCAATTCCCAAGCCTTTAACAATTGCACGGGTTGCCTCTGAGGTTTCAGACACGCGTAATTTCACTTGTGAAGTTGGTATATTTTCATCAACCCAAACAAAATAAGGCACTTTGCCATTATAGCCGGCCACCCCCGAAACAAAATTATGCAACGGCAATTGCTTAATACTTTTTGGCACGCCATGCTTATCAATATAACGCTTTGATGCATAAAATCCTGACGACAAATGCGCCAAATGCTGGGCGATATAATCACCTTCATCAGGACGGGGACCTGCGCGAACCGCTATATGTGCTTGGCCGTGGTCAAGACGTAAACGCTTTTGATCTAATATAACTTCCAGCTGCACCTGTGGATGTAAACTTTGAAATTGTTCACACACATCACTCAGTACATCAATAAAACCACTGACCGTTGTAAGCAATAAACTACCACGCAAAGTACTATCTGCGGCAATAATATCATTGTGTAAGCGTTCAAGTTCACTATTAATAGACTGCGCTGCTGTAAAGAGTTTAGCGCCAATCTCAGTTACTTTATAACCCCGGGCATGACGATGAAATAAACGTGCATTTAAACTTTGCTCAAGGTTATTAATGCGCCTAAGTACCGTACTGTGATGAACGTTGAGCTTTTCAGCCGCCGCTGTTAACGTTCCTAACCGCGCAACTTCATAGGCTACTTTTACATCTTGCCAGTCATCAAATTGAATCGCCATACCTGCCCTTAACCTTAAGTGTGCGTATATGCACATAAGTTTTGCGTTTATTTGGCTTTTCTGCAAGTAAATATTTGCTAAAGTAGTTAACAGGCAAACCCAACTACGTTATTGAAGGCGACCACCATGACAGCACCAAAAATTATTGCCTTAGCAGGCAGCTTACGTAAAGACAGCTTTAACCAAAAATTGATCAATGAAGCAGCCCGCTTTGCATTAGAAAGCGGTGCAGAAGTTGAAGTAATTAAACTGGCAGATCTAAACTTACCCATGTTTGACGAAGACGTTGAAGCGCAAGGCACACCAGTAGGCGCTCAGTTATTAAAAGACAAACTACGCGCTGCAGATGGCATCTTACTTGCGAGCCCTGAATATAACGGTTCAATTACGGCGGTACTAAAAAATGCCATTGATTGGTCATCACGTACTGAGCAAGGCGCAGTTCCAGCATTTCGTAACAAGGTAACGGCTTTATACGCCTCATCACCGGGAGGCTTAGGTGGCTTGCGTGGTCTAAATCACGTTCGCGATATTTTATCGGGTATCGGCAGCTTGGTATTGGCAGATCAACTTGCCGTACCTGCAATTCACACTTTGCTTGATGAAAATGGCCGCATTAGTGACCCAGTGACAGCAGAACGAATTGCAGGCCTTGCTCAGCAGCTCGTCAGCGTTGCCAGCAAATTAAATAAATAAACCGCTTAAGAAAGCTTTGTCGCTGCTAACTTGGCAGCGATAAAATCCTCATGCGCGACATACAACAAGTTAGAAACACGGCGAATTACATACTCTTCTTGCGGATCTAACTCACCATCGGCATACGCTAAGCGCCATAGCAGCTCTATAATTTCAATGCGTTGCTCTGCGCTGCATTGATCATTAATTTGTTTAGAAAACTGAAAGTAATCAATCGCGTCATCCAAACTTTTTCCTGCGCTTTGCATTAGCTCACTAACGTCTTCATCACTCAAATTAAAATACTTTTTTAAAGTCAGAGATAACGTTTTCAATTCATCGTCTTGCTGCTCGCGATCAGCACGCATGACTTCAATCAATAATGCCGCTACAGCCGTTTTCAAATCATGCTCTTGCAGCTGAGCTGGTTGCTCATCAAAAGCTGAAAATAGTTGTTTTATTTGTTTGAACATCACATTTTCCCTTTTTGGGTGTTAGACTTACAGCATAACTCGTTGCATCACTGTAATTAAATAGTGCGCTCAATACAATAATGGAGTTAAAGGTTTATGAAAGGAAAAACAGCAAATAGGCTAGTAATTATCAGTGCACTGGCACTATTAATAGGCAGTAATGCGGTATTAGCAGAAAAAGGTGAAACCGAAAAACTCTATGACTTTGATGAAAAAGTCCATTATTACCAAACAAAATTAGACGCAAATAACTATCATCTAGAAATTCAATCTGACGACTATCAGCACTTTAAAAATCAAAGTGTATTTTTATTGCGCCATGCTGACCGTTTATGCCGTGGTAATCCGTTTATGCTAAAAGTGACTGATGGTGTACAAGAGTATGATCGTTTCCCAACCAAACCCCGCGCCTATCAGCCACCTTTAACGGTATTACTACAATGTGAGACAAAGCCCAGCAAAGACTAATCTTTAGTCTTTATAACCCCAAGGCGCTGGCGGTGGTGTAATTGGTTTTGTTAAATCAAAATCAACGCGAAACTCGCGGCCTTGGCGAATTAAACGATAAGTAAACTTTTCAGGGTAAATATACATCTGCCATGTATTACCGATAGATTGTGGAATACTTTGGCTAACAAACAATTCTTTTGAATACTGATCCGCAGGGAACGACTGCACGTTAGCAAACCCAGCATCAACAGTATGACCACCGTACATAGTCGATACATCATCAGTTCCATCTTGATGGCGATGATCATGTTTTAAACTCAAACCACTACCGGTTTTGGTAATGATCCACGTACGTGATGCATCATCACCTACATGAAACGGAATTTGTAACTCACTATCAGTACATTTACGAACATGCATGACTAGTTTTTTGCCTGCAAACGAGCTAGGACCAGTGGCATTATCAACCGTTACTTTACCCTCAAAAGCTTTACCACAATAGGCGGCAATATTATCAAAAAAGTCATCATGTGTTGGGATAGATACTAAAGGCGCAGGGCGAGCAAACGCCGCCGTAGATGCCAGCAATAAAGTTGCCGCAGTTAATAATTTCATAGCATGTTCCTAAAAGTATAAAGTTGCAGCTTAGCCTGTTAATAAATACAAAGGAAGTAATCGCGGTGAATGGTGGTCCAGCGGTGAGTAAGCTAAAAAAGTTTGCAAGCCAACCATAAAATAGCTTAAACGGCTTTTTCAGCTCGGCTTTTCATCAACTTTAATAGTGAATTATGAAAGTCTTGAAAAATAACCTCACCCCATAATCGAGAGTAAATAGTAAAGTTGGTATTATCTTCAACAGTGGTTTTTAACGTTAAAACGGTTTGTCCATTAGCGGTTTCTGCTAAATAATAGCCTCCATAAAGAGGAGAAAAATATTCTCCACCTAGCTTTACATGTTTATCTAGTGCGTTGTCTGGAATCAAATCAGGGTCGATATCAAACTGGTAGAGCATTTGTTTATTTGGCTGCCAATCTGTTATAACTTCTTTAAATACAACGCCATTTTGCCATTTACTAGTTCTCACTGCACCTACACCTTGTGCATCCATATCCGCCTGCAAAGGGCGAGGAATACCAATCAATTGCGAAAATGACATTGGGAACTCCCCCTCTGCAATGTAACTTACATTCGCCAATTGCCGCCAAACAACATCTATTGGTGCATTGATAACAACTGAATTTTTAACTTCGTATGTTTGCGATAGCTTTAAAAAATTCACCTCTAGCGGTGATAAAATCAAAGGTATTAATGCCACTGACATGACGACTTTTTTACTTTCTTTTTCTAATTTACGATGTACAAATCCAGCTAAGACTCCTCCTATACTTGCAAATAACATAAATGCAGGTAGCGCCATAGCGACACAGATACTCCCCTCTAAAAGAGTGACTACACTGACCAGTAAAAATACAAAAATAGGCTGCCAAGCCTTAACTGCCATTTGCTTATAAGACATTGATTTATTGAGTTTGCATTCAAAATAAATACGAATATAGCCAATCGCAATGGGGACTAAAAACATAAAAGAAATAGTGACTAAACTGCCGAAGTTAAACGCATCACTAAACTCTAGAAATACCCGTATAGATATGCCGTAAAGCACACCTAAAATAATGCCTATATATTTTGGAGAAAGCGTTCGCATAAATAGTTCTTTCAATGTTTAATTGCCAATAATGTTCCGAAGTTAACAACTATTTCTAACCGCAGCAATAAAAAACGCGGCCTGAGCCGCGTTTCATTGTTTAATAACTTTTAAACCTTTACTGCCAAGGGCGCTCAGCGTTAAGCTTTGCCTCAAAGGCGTCAATTTGTGGGTTGAGGGTTTCGGTGACGCCGATAAAATCTAAGCCACTTAATAAACGCTCTTTTACGTCTTTGCGAATATCAAAGCAAATTGGTGCAAACTTGTTACTGATAAGTACCTGATTTTCAAGATCGATGTCGATATGAATATCGTCGTGTTGCTCGCTCAGTACAAACAAGTCTTCCAATGTTTGCGCTGGTAGTGCAATAGCTAGCATCTGGTTATTGCCACAGTTATTAAAGAAAATATCAGCAAAGCTTTCCGCTAAAATCACTTCAAAACCATATTGCTTAAGCGCCCATGGTGCATGTTCACGTGATGAGCCGCAGCCAAAGTTATCGCGAGTTAGTAATATTTGCGCGCCTTGGTAACATGGCCGATTTAAAATAAACTCAGGGTTTGGCTCGTCGTTATCTAAATAGCGCCAATCATAAAACAACGCCGCATCAAAACCATCGCGGCTGGTTGAAGTTAAAAACTGCTTTGGAATGATTTGGTCGGTATCGACGTTGTTTTTATCAAGTGGGGCCATTAAGCCACTAAAATAAATGCTCATTAGGCTTCTCCTCTAATATCAACAAAGCGACCATGAATAGCTGCCGCAGCGGCCATTGCAGGGCTTACTAAGTGTGTACGACCACCACGGCCTTGGCGACCTTCAAAGTTACGATTTGAGGTGGATGCACAGCGCTTGCCTGCACCTAAGCGGTCATCGTTCATCGCTAAGCACATTGAGCAACCCGGTTCACGCCACTCAAAACCAGCAGCTTTGAAAATATCAGCTAGGCCTTCATCTTCAGCCTGTTTTTTCACCAAGCCAGAGCCAGGTACGATTAACGCCTCAACACCAGCAGCCACTTTTTTACCTTCAACAATCTGTGCGGCGGCGCGTAAATCTTCAATTCGGCTATTGGTACATGAACCGATAAATACCGTATCTACGCTCGCTGACGATAACTTATCACCGGCTGTTAAGCCCATGTATTTAAGGGCACTGCGAATCGCATCAGCTTTAATTAAATCAGGCTCTTGATCTGGATCTGGAATGCATTCATCAACACCAATAACTTGCTCAGGGCTAGTGCCCCAAGTAATTTGCGGCTGAATGCTACTCGCTTCTAGTTCAACTTCTAAATCAAACTGCGCACCTTCGTCAGTTTTTAAGGTTTCCCAGTAGGCAACTGCAGCTTCAAAATCATCGCCTTGTGGAGCAAATGGGCGGCCTTTTAAGTAATCATAAGTGATTTGGTCTGAAGCGATTAAACCCGCTTTAGCGCCCATTTCAATACTCATGTTACACAATGTCATACGCGCTTCCATTGACAGTGCTGCAATACCTTCACCACAAAACTCTGCCACATAACCTGTACCACCAGCGGTACCTAGCTTACCAATCACCGCCATGATCAAATCTTTGGCTGTAACCGTTGGACGTAGTACACCATTAATTTGAATTTTTAATGACTTGGCTTTTTTCTGTTGTAGTGTTTGCGTCGCGAGTACGTGCTCAACCTCAGACGTACCAATACCATGGGCCAGCGCACCAAATGCACCGTGAGTAGAGGTATGGCTATCACCACAAACAATGGTAGTGCCAGGTAAAGTAATACCTTGCTCAGGCCCCATTACATGCACTATGCCTTGGTTAATTGAGTTTAAATCGTAAAGTACAATACCAAACTCTTTGCAGTTGGCATCAAGCGCCATCAATTGGTTTTTTGATACTTCACTGGCGGCATCTAATGAGCGGCTTTTGGTCGATACATTATGATCCATCGTTGCGATGGTTTTTTCAGGACAACGCACTTTACGGTTTTTCTCTCGCAGGCCAGCAAAAGCTTGCGGCGATGTCACTTCATGTACTAAATGACGGTCAATATAAAGTAAATCGGTTTGCTCATTAATACTAGCAACTACATGTGCTTGCCAGATTTTATCGTATAACGTTTGGGCCACTTGCTGATCCCCTAATTTGTTTGACTCGCCGCGTGACGGTGCAGCGAGTGAATAATTGTTTAAATACGTGCTGTTTTATATACGAGCGACAATTGCTGCGGCAACGTCTTGCGTTGTATAACCTGCATTTGGGTAAATATCCGGTGTACCTACGCCTGCTTCGACCGCTTCGGCTACTGCTTTTTCAATGCTGCGCGCCGCTTCATCTTGGCCTAGTGAATAACGTAGCATTAACGCGGCACTTAAAATTTGTGCGATTGGGTTTGCAACCCCTTTGCCAGCAATATCAGGTGCCGAACCACCAGCAGGTTCATACATACCAAAGCCTGACTGATTTAAACTTGCCGATGGCAATAAGCCCATAGATCCGGTGATCATCGCGCATTCATCTGACAATATGTCACCAAATAAGTTATCACACAGTAACACATCAAACTGGCTAGGTTGTTTAACCAGTTGCATTGCCGCGTTATCAACGTAAATATAATCAAGGCTTACTTCTGGGAAGTCTTTGCTTACTTCGGTTACTACTTCGCGCCATAATACACTTGATGCTAATACGTTGGCTTTATCAACCGACGTTACATGGTTATTACGTAATTTTGCTGCTTCAAAGGCAAAACGTGCAATGCGTTCAATTTCTTTGCGTGAATAAGTTTGCGTATCAAACGCCACTTCTTCAGCCCCTTCGCCACTGCGGCCTTTTTCGCCAAAGTAAATACCGCCGGTTAATTCACGCACGCATAAGATATCAAAGCCTTTTTCGCTTATATCGGCACGTAATGGCGATGCAGCGCTCAGTGCTGGTAATAGTTGCGCTGGGCGTAAGTTACAAAACAAACCAAAGTGTTTACGTAGTGGCAAAAGTGATGCGCGCTCTGGTTGCTCATTGGCAGGAAGATGCTCCCACTTTGGACCGCCCACTGAACCAAACAAAATTGCATCGGCACTTTCACACGCTGCAAGGGTTTGATCGGGTAACGCTTTACCAAATTGATCAATCGCAGCGCCGCCAATGGCATGATGATGACGAGTTAAAGTAAAACCAAATTTACTGCTCACAGCATCCAATACCTGCTCTGCTGCTGCCATTACTTCTGGGCCGATACCGTCGCCTGCTAATACTGCAACGCTATAATTTGATTGACTCATCCTGCTTTCCTTTGTTGTTTTAAATCAGACACTTTTTGTGCGCGATAAATTAAGTTATAAACGCGGATCATGGCGCGTACTGACGCCTCAACCACATCCGCTGCAATGCCCGCGCCGTGATAAGGGCGGCCATCGTATTTAGCTATTATATTTACTTCACCTAATGAGCTGGCACCTTCACCGGTCGCCTCTAGATTAAATTCAATCATTTCAACAGCCATACCCGTTAAACGTTCAATCGCTAAGAATGACGCCTCTACAGGGCCATTGCCGGTAGCCGCTTCTTGTTTAGACTCACCATTAATCGTCATCCCAATCGTTGAGCTTGCTACTGATTGCGAGTTAGACGTTGAGTTAACAAACTCTAATTGGTATTTGTCGTCTTTATCACTGATTTGGTTAAAATAAATCATCGCTTCTAGATCGTAGTCGTACACTGTGCCTTTTTGATCTGCAAGGGTTAAGAAGCTTTCATACAGGCTATCCATATCATAATCAGATTTTTGATAGCCCAATTCTTCAAGGCGGTGCTCAATAACATGGCGTCCTGAACGAGAGGTCATATTTAATTGGTTATTTGGCACACCGACGCTTTCTGGCGACATAATCTCATAGGTATTTTGCGCTTTTAATACACCGTCTTGGTGAATCCCTGAACTATGAGCAAACGCATTCTCACCAACAATGGCCTTATTGGGCTGTACTGGCATGTTACAAATTTTCGCCACTTGCCGTGAAGCACGGTAAATCTCTTCACTGCGAATATCGGTATACACATTTAAATGGTCTTTACGCATCTTCATGATCATCGCCACTTCTTCAAGTGAACAGTTACCCGCACGCTCACCAATGCCGTTAATCGTACATTCGATTTGCCGTGCACCGGCTTGCACCGCTGCAACAGAGTTGGCAACGGCCAAACCTAAGTCGTTATGGCAATGTACACTTAACCGCGCTTTATCAATATTTGGCACGTTATTCATTAAATGGCGGATCATCGCCGCATATTCGTCTGGCGTAACAAAACCAACTGTATCTGGTAAGTTGATGGTTGATGCACCAGCATTAATCGCCTGCTCAACAATTTTGCATAAATCCCAATGCGGTGTACGGCCTGCGTCTTCGCATGAAAATTCCACATCATCAGTATAATTACGGGCAAGCTTAATTGATTTAACCGCCATGGCTGTCGCATCATCTAAGCTCATACGTAGCTTGTGTTCTAAATGCAAAGGGCTGGTAGCAATAAAAGTATGAATTCGACTTTGTTGTGCTGTGCGAAGTGCTTCGCCACAGGCTTCAATATCTTTAGCAACAGCGCGTGCTAAACCACAAATAATAGGGCCTTTCACTTCTGTAGCTATACGTTGCACTGAACGAAAATCGGCAGGGCTCGAAACCGGAAAACCTACTTCCATCACATCCACATTTAGGCGGCTAATAGTATGCGCCAGCTGGATTTTATCTTCTTCAGTCAGGCTCGCTTTAAGCGCTTGCTCACCATCACGTAAAGTGGTGTCGAAAATCCATACTTTATCTTGTTCTTGCATAATCTACCCTTAATTCTCTGCTGCCCTGGATGCGAGATAAAAAAAACCCCGCGATATGCGGGGTTTTTTGTGTTTACTTAATGCAAATACACTAATCCCCGCTCACGTGCGCTTGCAGTAAGAGGTTCAGTTTTAATGTAATTAAATGAGTGTTTTGCATCGTCTTTACTAAATGTGTGTGTTCAGTGAGCCCTATTTTTAACACTTCAAAACTGCGCATGCAAGCATAATCTCACCTTTAAATGGAATGAAAAACCACAATAAAAGAAAATAAATTTCGTATAAAACCAACTTTAAGGTTATATAATTCAAACCAAACCTAAAGCAACCATAATATACTTTACTTTATGGCCGATCCTGCTTAGATAAGTTTTCTATTTTAATGTCAACCTACTCGCCGATAATACAATCCCGATATGCTCAATTAACAACGCCAACTTACTTATTGCATCAATTGCAGCTTTACTCACAGATACTTGAAGTGTCATGTTAGAAATAAAAGGCTAGCCGACATAAAGCAGCCTCTCTAATTGTCACTCATTCAATAAGTGTTATTTATATACATAAAGAGAATATTCTTTTAAAAGCTCTAAACTCGCTTTTTCTACTTTTAAGTTATTTACTTTTTTATGCGAGCCATACCATTGGATGGAGCCTTGGAATTCATCATCAAATGGTAACACTATAAAAGAAGATGTTTCTGAACCAATCGGTGAATTTGGCTCATACCAAATAAGATTACTATCTTGAGAGTAAATCCTCCCAGACTTGCCAGTAATGAGGTAATGGTAATACTTCCAATCCGGGCAACCTCCAAAAACAAATGCATCCATTCCTGTAGACATACTCAGCGTATTATTCATTTGTTCATTGAGCGTTATCCCCTGAGGACCATTCCTTGGCCCACCCATTAAACGAAAAGAACAACTTAAATCGAGGTTGTGAGCATTTATAAAATTTGTCCAATAATCCATATATTTAGACCAAGAAGCCTGCCTTTTTTTCTGCCTTTCTAAAAACTCTTGCTCGCGCTTATTTTGTATCTTTAATTGCAAGGCATTATTGACAACTTCACCATTAATATAGCTCTGCGCGCCTTTAGATTTTAAAAGATCGATGACTTTTGAATTATCATTTGTAATAGCAATGCCTAATGCTGTACTGCGGTCCATGTTTTTATAATTTAAATCAGCACCATACTTTATAAATATCTCAGTATGTTTTGCGTTCCCGCTATTATTGATAGAGTACATCAAGGGTGTGTCGCCAAATACATTCTGATGATTAATATCAACGCCTAGTCTTACTAACTTATCAATATATAACGCCAATGTTCTGTAATTCAAAGAACTAGACATTATATGAAAAGCATTTTCACCCACTTCATTTTCATATGAGTAGTTACAACCATTACTAGCCATGTAGTTCATTAAAGTAAGGTCAGTGGTATCTTTTAAAAGAGTTTCCATACAGACAGGCAAGCTGTCACGACTCTCTTTGCAATTAGGGTCAACCCCACCTTCAAGCGCATATTTAATCAAAGAAAAATAACTATGTTCAATGCCTTGGCTAAGCGTTCTGCAGCTTTTAGCTATTTTTTCATCATCCATAAAATCTTGTAATCGAGGAGTAACTTTTTTACCACCTCGAATAATCTCTACATCTAAAACTCGCTCATAATAACCACTGTTGTTTTTTTTATAATACAAATAGCTCGCCCAAGCGATAAGGCTCAGTAATACAAAACTTAAAAATATTTTTTTCATCTGTTATTCCTTAACGTAATTTATTAGAAGTTCCTTTTTTTTACACAACCGAATAGTGTATTATATTTACCGAAAATACGATATTACTTTTGCATTTTCAATAGTCATGTAAGACACGGAAACATTTTATAAAGGATTATTTATGCCAAAGCATACTGCTTTTAAGATCATTACATACCTCATTTTTGTCACTTTGCTTGGTTGTGAAAAGACTGACCCTGACCCTGACACACAAAAAAACGAATCTAAAGCAACCCAACCCATAGCTTTAAAAGAAGATATCACCGACGCTGCGCAATTTGATCAAGAGCGTATCCAGTTTTTGTGGCAGGGACCTCAGCAAGAAAAAAGAACGATATGGAGCATCAAAATAGATGGAACAGATCTTCGCCAGGTGCTTGATGAGAAAGAACTTTCATTCAACACCCCTCCTGGCGGTAATGGTGGGCACATAACATACCTTTCTCGCTCACCAAATAACCGCTATTTAGCGCTAATTATGTACCAAGAAGTCATTGTTTATGATCTGTTAACTCGAGATCACCTTATCATCGGTGAAGCAGTAAGAGGCCAACCACAACTGATAATTTGGAAAGATAATACCTTCAATGTTTACATGTCTAAATTTGGCGACCACTCGCGAAACTTATATGTCGACTTGAACAACCTAACAGTAACAGAGAAAAAAGAAAATAGTGATACGGTCTATTTAAAAGATGGTTCAACTCTCTCTTTTCACAAGTTTCATATGAGTAAATACAAGGACGATAAAAGGCTCTTTAAAATTGATCTAGATGGGTATGATAAACTTAACAAACCATATCTAAATGGATACGATAAACTTAATGAACTATATCTTAATAATGAACAAACACATGGGCTACTGCACACTAAAGAAAGGTCTTTTTACTTTAATATAACAACTGGAAAAATACTCAGCACCTTCGATAATAACTTTTTTACACCGTGGCATATTAACCATGCTAATAGCCAACTAATAGGCACTGACAAAGAGCATAAACAGTTAACCTTTTATAATATAACGACAAAAACAACAACAAACATTTTAACCTCCGCCACCAAATTAAGAATAATAAGCCCACTTAAAGCAAGTGCCTACAATCAAGAAAAGCCCTCCCTTTTACCTAAACTCTCAAACTTACCAAAAGGGTACATTTACGGAGACCGCAAAGTCGATGAAAATTATTATTTTGGAGAAAAAGTTGATGGAAAAGCAGAAGGTTATGGGGAAATGTATCAACGTTACACTCACCTTTGGCAATATCAAGAAAAAAACAATACTCTGATACCGCTTCACTATAAAGGAAATTGGAAAGCGGGTGTATTTGAGGGTAATGGCGAGGTTATTTATACAAACGGTAGTCGCTATAAAGGAGAGTTTTCTTCTTACCTTCATCACGGTCAAGGACGTTTTACTGATAAAGACGGAAACGGCTTTGATGGAAGCTGGAACAAAGGACAAAAACATGGCCGTGGCCTCTGCCTTACCTACCGTAAACCAACTCCATGTGAATACTACTACAATGCAATAGTTACTTATGAGGGAGAGCTAGACGACAACGGCATACGTAACGGTACGGGTACTTTTAGTTGGGTACCTTACATTAAAAAAAACATCTATAAAGGTAACTTCAAAAATGATTTATTTCACGGTCAAGGCGTGCTAACCAAGACCTATTATAGTAACGACGTTTATAAAGGGCAATGGCAATTGGGCCTGCGCCACGGTCAAGGCACACAAACCAATGGCGAAACTCATTATGAAGGACAATGGAAAGCCGATAAGCGCCATGGTAAAGGTACACAAACTAAAGGCAACATTCGCTACGAAGGCATGTGGCGAGTCGATTATTATAATGGTCAAGGAACATTAAATGAAAATGGTAATATCTACAGTGGACTATTCAGTGCTGGCTGGCTATTTGGTCAAGGCACATATAAAAACAAAAATGGAGACAGCTATAACGGAGAATTTGAATACTCCCGTTACAATGGATATGGAGTAATGAACTACGCAAATGGTGATCAATACAGTGGCCAATGGCTATCCCACATGAGGTGGGGTAAAGGCAAGTTAACCTTAGCAAATGGTGACTTTTATGATGGCGATTGGGACAACGATACAAAGCATGGCGAAGGAGTCTGTCAAGAGAATTCAGAGGAATACCCATGCCAATACTTTCGTGGTTATAAATTACATAATATACGTGATGGTTATACAAAATCTAGAGTTATCATAGACGATGGCTACGGTGAGGTGTTGGGCGACTATATTGGGGAGCTTGAAAACAATATCCCCCATGGACAAGGGTCATTTATAAATAAATATCAACGTTTTTATATTGGTCACTTTGACCACGGTCTATTCAATGGTCAGGGGATATTACTAACTTCACATCATGGCATTATCTATGATGGTATGTGGATCAAAGGCAAACCTAATGGCTACGGAAAAACGAATATATTTGAAGGGCACTGGAAAGATGGCGTGGCTCATGGAGTAGGTAAGTTACATATAGGTATTAACAGCACGAGGCGTATTATTAAAGGTAACTGGCAAGATGGAGAAATCAGTGAGGGAACTATTATATACCAAGATGTTGATTATATAGAAGATAAAGCTATTTACACTAATAACTGTGTTTATACTGGGAGGTTATCGTTATCTATTAATACAAAAATTACCTATTCAACAAGTGACATGACTTTTGTTAAGGTCACCCCACAAGGGAAATGTGTACGTGTAGAACAAGAAAAAGAACACAACACTAATGCTTTGAGTAAAAACCATTTACAAAAGGATAGCAAATGAAACGTATTATAGTATCGATATTAGTCATTTGTTTTAGCTTAGGCGAGTGCGAACATGAAGCTCGAGCTCAAGTCCCACCTAAAATGGAAGCACAGCAAATCAAACAACCATTACTTGACTTGTTTGCCAAGCCAAAGTTGACAACTGAAAAAGCTAAACTAGAGGAAGCGCTTATTCTAAAAGCAATAGCAGATGACCCTTCGGCCCAAATCGCATTAGCAAATATGTATGAAAATGATAACCAACAAAAACGCGCCTTATTTTGGTATCAGCAAGCAGTTGAACATGGCGGTATAGATGAAGAAAATGCCATTCTTAAATTTTCTCAACAAAAACTAGCACAAAGTAACGACCCTAAAGATATATTTATGTGGACAAAGTATGCAGCTGAACACGGCGATATTAGCGCACAAGAAAAAACAATGGAATACTATCGTAGGGGTCAAAAAGTTAAAAAAAACCTTATTGAAGCCGAAAAATGGCTAAGAAAACTAATTAGCCACGAAGCCAAAAAACCTACATTTAAACTGGTAGAGCTACAGTTAGATACAATTAATTCAAATAGAGAAAAGAACATCCCTAGCGCGATTGCCCTAGCCAAAAAACTCGCTGAATCGGGGTCTGTAGACGCGGCTTATTTTTTAGGTTGGTTGCACCAATTTGGCTCATTGTTGGATAAAGATATTACCAAAGCGATTTACTGGTATAAAAAAGCAGCCGAGTTAGCTGATATTCGTGCATATCGCAGTTTAGGGTGGATATATCACTCTCACTATAACGATAATAAAGCAGCCGCTCACTGGTATGAAAAATCTGCTTATTTAGAAGATCAAGTATCTCAGTTTAATTTAGCCGTTTTATATCACTTAGGGAAAGGGGTAGATAAAGATTTAAAAACTGCAGCCCAACTGTATGAAAAAGCAGCTTATACAGGGCATAATTCCGCAAGAATTAATTTGGCTAATATGTATGCGAATGGTATTGGGGTGAGCAAAAATAAAGAGCTGGCCGAGCAATATTATAACGGTTATCAGCATATAAACCTCGCGACTGAAAAAAAACAAAGTCAGCTAAATATAGAACCAAATATTGATTATATAAAAATAGATATAGCAGATTTGGATTTATCAACTCAAAACTTTTATACGCTCCATGAACGTTTAGGAATTTATAGCCACTCAATTGATATAAGTAAACTTCCCGTTTTAGAAGATAACTCAGTGATCCTATTATTTGTTAATATACCAACTTTAGGGCATTACTCTGTAAGTAAAGGAACAAAAAGTAGCTTATACCAACGAACTCTTATTAATGATGTAACTATTAATAATTTTAGATCTGGTAATTTATAACACAATAAAACGTTGGTCCATTATCATGGGTCAACGTTCATAATAAGCGCTTAAATAGGATAATTAAAAACATCACTCCAGTATTATGGACGGCATTACGGGCACATCCGAATACGGATTGTAAAGATCTTTATAGGCTACACCTTTTAAAATGTAAGTAGGATCTTCCCCATTTCTAAGATCTTGTAATAAATCAAAATCACCACTTTTAGGTATGTCGGTAAATTTTATATTTACATAAGCATTACCATCGAAAACACTAGATATTGACCTAATCTGCTGCCAGTCATGTTGTTTGTTTCTAAAAATCAATTGCGCTTGGCCATAATTAGGGTTACTGGCATTAACTTTGTAAACGTATTCATAATCACTGCTGGTAATTATTACTTTATTCAATTGGTTAACTTGGATTGGCACCAGCGGCGAAGCTTTAATACTAGCCGCCCCGAGCGAATTTTGCGATAGTAGCGCACTTAAGGCAACAATGACTGTTGTGTATCTTTTCAAAAAAAGCATTTTTCCCTCCTTGGTAAATTAAGATATGTTTATACTTTCACTTAAACTTTGTAGTAGAGCAACAACCAGCCACTATACTACGGCATAACATTAAACCATTGTTGTTCCTACTAGGTTTACCCATTAATGATAGTCGCACACTCTTCTCAACTGTTCTAGCAATCGTTTTTCCGATTTATTTTTGCACAATGGCTGTCAAGACAATAGTAAAGCTTTTTATCATCGTCATAGCATTGTTGCATTAATCTGGCTTGATATTCGCTATCGCTCAACGTTAATAGATTATTCAGCTCAGATATTACTGATTTATTTTGCATGTCCCACTTTTGCGTTCTCAGCTTTTGATCATTATTATTAATTACAGCGGTGTAAACTTTACTTTCTTCTCGTTTGGCCTCTGCTATATTAAAAAAACCTTTAATTGGCGTTTCAGTGCCTTTTACTATTTCAACATTACCATCGTCAGCTGCTAACGGAATAGAGCGGTTTACACTGAGCAACAGCGCCCGTGTTTTGGGTATAACATAACCATAAATATGGGTTACCTTGCTCTTAATAATGTGGTCGTTATACCAATCGCTGTAGGTTTTATCTTTACTATTAATATCAGGGCGCTTTAAATCTGCAACTGCAAATTTTTTGTAGCTAAGAGTATTGGTTTTACCCTTATAGCTTTCTAGTTGAGTTTTAAACGTATCAAACCACTTATCACCTTGGCTTGCCGCTAACAAGCTTATCGCATCAACCGGCGGCACAATAATAGGTCGGGTTTTATGGGCATGAAACGGGTTTCGTGTTGTTAACTGCTTGTCATCAACAGCCTCAAGCACCGCACCTTCATCACTGCTTAATAGTATTGGTGCGGCTCCATCGCTATCAGCCACCACTACACGATTAAACAACGGGGTGAGCTTACGAATTGGCTCCCCCTTATTAACATAACCGGTAAGTAAATACGCTTTAGGAAAACTAGATTGCCCTGTATTAAATTGCTCAGTCATTGTTCATCCTTGATATTAAACACGCCATAAATATATATTGACCCCATCCCCCAAATACCACATTCCTTTAAGGGTATTTTTCTCTTTTTTTGAGTAAGTAAATCCGTTTCTACAATATAGTCATCGAAATAGAATCGACCATTCGGCTTCACCTCCTCCGTTGACCTTATCGTTTCAATATATAATACTTTATTTTTTTTATCTGAGAAAAAATATGTATATCTATCATAGTCTAATATAATACGCTTACTAGGATCTGATAAATTAATCCAGTAATTTTTAGGGTATCCAAGTCCCTCTGATAAAAAAGAAATATAATCGCCGAAAGGGGATACTTTTAAATACTGCATAGTAAAATGGTTATTAAAACCTAAATCCACCTTCTCTATCACGTCGCCATTAAAATCATATAACCAGTATTTATTTTTTTTATCGGCTAAAAACGTTTTACCATCTGGCAATAAAAACAAGCCATTAGAGTAAATAATTGGTCGCTCAGTGAGTGTTTTAGTCGGTACATGGTAGTTATAATGCTTACCACTGGCGTAAAAAATCACATTTTCACTGTCTTTAGTCCAATTAAAATGAGCATAACCATGGCCTTTACTCATAAAAATAAACTGTTGGGTTTTGGTATCCCACAGCTCGCGGGTGAAACCGTGCTCTGTTGTATCCATGGATAAGGCAATGTAGCGGTTATCTGGCGAGCGCTTAGGCTTATGTAACCCAACCCTCCATTTATCTTTATAGGCAGTTTCGGGAATAATGCGGCGCCTATCAGAGCCATCCATGCGCGCAGAAAATAATGTAGTTTGCCCTGTCCACTCTATGTCGGCTTTAAATAAAATCCGCGGAGTTGAAAATGTTTCTTTATCGCCATACACCTCGTCGCGCACCTCTTTAGGCCACTCAGGATGATATGTATGGCGATATGCTCTTTTATCTTTACTAAATCGGCTGGGCTGTTCTTCAACAACTTGTTTAGCAGGTGGATTAGGCTCCTCACCACAGCCTGCTAATAGCAGCGTAGCGACACTTAGTAACATTATGACTGCACGGCGTGAAAATGACTTAGTTAACAGTGGCGTTATTGGTGATTTTTTTACTGAAATTAATGACATCAATAGTCCTTGATTGTACGGTGTAAATTGGTCGTAGAGGCAGCAATGCGAAGCATGAACGGGGTAGTTTTTTGGGCATGAAACGGT
>NZ_JACJEZ010000099.1:0-5596 GCF_014164365.1 Pseudoalteromonas sp. SG43-6 | reverse complement strand
ACAGATACAGTAAACGTTACAGATACAGTAAACGTTACAGATACAGTAAACGTTACAGAAGGGGAATTCATTTCTGCTAAAGAAAGTGAAAGCGAGAAAGCTATTAAAGTATCGGAGGATTATACAAGAGGGCTTAACGATGGAATTAATATCGGTGTGCAGGCTGGAGTCTCTTATACAATTCAAGAGTTAAATAAAATACTTCCTAGCATGATCGAAAATGCTATTAGAAATGCCCCTGACATAAAAAAAGCTATTTCAGATGGTGTAAGGAATGGAAGCTCTGAATGTGCTAAAGCTTTAGTTAACAAGTATAGCCATAAGAAGGACTCTTTTCCTGATTCTAAAAATACGTTGGATGCCCCTAAAAAAGATGATGGAAGTTTCCAAAAACCACATTGAAGTTTGGGGGATGAAGTTTAGCTAATCGTAGCGATATAAAGCAATTGGATTTGGCTTAGGGGCGATGAATAAAATACTCAAAAAAACCTTATAGTAAAATTATCTATGTTTTTAGAGTGTGGTGTATAACTAGGGATGCAACCACTTCCCCCCTAAATCTAAGTAATGTAAACAGATGGTTGGGTGTTGTATTGGTGCATGCTGTATTTTCGCCTTTTATTAAATGAAGAAGAACATGGGTATGAAAAATGCCTGTGAGTTATATAACATATCTAATACCCACTTTTTAATCTAGGGTATTGAATATTTATTCATTTCTGATGAAAGTTATAGTGCGTAGAGCTTACTAGCTAATTTTGAAATTTAAGGGGCTCTTAAGGAACTATTGAATGGCTTGCATTTCCATCGTGGGCAATACTTTTAGTCTAAGCAATTTGAATTCATACTCTGCTTTATGTTCTACAATCGACTAGAAACGCTCTTGTTTGATAACGATTGACAATATTTTTAATTAAATTGGGGATTCGTCAAAATGCTCGAGCAGGCAGAGCCTGATGATTATAATGAGCAATATAAAAAATGGCGCTTTGATGACTTACCGATTATCCCACAGCAATGGCAGTTAAAAGCAAAATCTAAAACTCGTAAGCAACTTACGGTACTTAAAAAGTTAATCAAACAAGCTGATCAACTTGTTCATGCTGGTGATCCAGACCGAGAAGGGCAATTACTTGTTGATGAGGTGATTGAGCAAGTTAAACTTAGCCAAGCCAAAAAACAGCAAATTCAACGTTTATTGATCAGTGATTTGAATGTTAGCGCGGTTAAAAAGTCGCTGCAAAACGTTCGCTCTAACCGTGAATTTATTCCACTTAGTGTATCTGCTTTGGCGCGTTCGCGAGCTGATTGGCTGTTTGGTATGAATTTAACGCGCGCCTATACGCTTGCAGGTCAAAAAGCAGGGTTTGGTAATGTATTATCAGTAGGGCGTGTACAAACACCGATATTAGGATTGGTTGTCCAGCGTGATAACGAGATTGCTAATTTTGTGCCAAAACCTTTTTATGAAGTATTAGCTCATTTAAGTACCGAAAATAAAGAGCCGTTTACAGCAAAGTGGCAACCAAGCAAAGCGTGTGAACCTTATCAAGATGAAGAGGGGCGAGTGCTCCATCGAGGCCTTGCTGAGAATGTTGCGTCGCGAATTTCTAATCAATCAGGTGAAGTTACGGCGCTTGAACAAAAGCAGAAAAAGCAACAAGCACCTTTGCCGTATAATTTGTCAGCGTTACAAATTGATGCTGCGAAAGCTTTTTCAATGCCTGCACAAAAGGTATTGGATATTTGTCAAAATTTATATGAGCGTCACAAGCTAATTACCTATCCACGTTCAGACAATCGTTACTTGCCCAAAGATCATCACCAAGAAGCAGCCAGTATAATAAAGGCAATTGCCATCAATGGCGGGCAAAATGACACTCATAGCCAAGGCGCAGATGTGAGTAAACGCAGTAAGTGTTTTAACGACGCTAAGGTAGCTGCGCATCATGCCATTATTCCTACCGCTAAGCAGCAAAAGTCAGCAAGTTTGAGCGTTGAAGAAGGTAAAGTGTATGGTCTTATTAGCCGTCATTATCTGATCCAGTTTTATCCAGACTACATTTATAATGAAACAAAGGCTGAAATAACAATTAATGGTGGTATTTTTAAAGCCAACGCAAAACAAGATGTAAGTTTAGGCTTTAAAGCGTTAATGGGAAAAACCGCATTAAAAGATGAGCAGATATTGCCGCCATTAATTAAAGGGCAACAGTTGCAGTGTGAACGCGGTGAAGTAATTGATAAAATGACCAGCCCGCCAGCTCATTTCAATGATGCAACGCTGCTTAGTGCAATGACAGGTATTAGTCGGTACGTTAAAGATCCAGAAATCAAAAAAATACTCAAAGAAACAGATGGCTTAGGAACCGAAGCAACCAGAGCGGGTATTTTAGAGTTATTATTTAGAAGACAATTTTTAAGACGTCAAGGTAAACTCATTTTAGCAACCGATACAGGTAAAGCATTGATCAGTGCGTTACCGCATGGTTTAGCCAGCCCAGACCTAACCGCAAAATGGGAAGCATCGTTGGGCGACATAGCAGAACAACAAATGAGTTATCAACAATTTTTAAATCCTTTATTAGTGGATTTAGCGGCTTTTGTGGAACTTGCCAAAAATTGTGATAGCAACGTATTTGCACAATTACCAAAAACGCCGCAAAAGCGGCGTTTTACAAGAAAAACTAAACCAAAAACAAAATCGGCTTAGTCATCCATTGCTAAGATTATTGATTAAACAAAGCCACCGCAGCGTTACTCATTGCAGTGATACCTGTGGGGATTGCAACTTTATAGTCAGGTGCAAATTTACTTGAATGTAGTGAAGGTAAAGTTGCCCCTGATGTTTGTGCCGCTTGATATTGAGCTTGCTCTACACCACCTAACCAAAATAAGGTGATAGGGATGTTTTTATCTGTGCGGCCATATAAACCAAAATCTTCCCCTGCCATAACCGCTTCGGTTTCAAGCACATTACTTTGTCCAATCGCCGAGCTAATCGCACTACGTACAATATTAGTTTGTGCAGGGTCGTTATATGTAGATGGGATTGACTCATCTTCATGTACATAAACCACAGGTATTAAGCTTTCATCCAATCCTGCACTTAATGCAATGCCTTTAGTTATACGTTTTATTGCTGCAATTTGTTGCTCGCGAATTTTAGGATTATAACTTCTAAGTGTCAGCTGTAGCTTTACTTCATTCGAAATTACATTATGTTTAGCTCCACCGTGAATTGAACCCACTGTAATTACTGAGGGTTCAAGAGGTGATAATTCGCGACTGGTAATTGTTTGCAGTGCCAACACGATCCGTGATGCGATAACAACAGGATCAATAGTCATATGTGGGTAAGCACCATGACCACCTTTACCTTTAACCGTAATATCTACTGAATCCACACTGGCCATGGTGTACTCATTTTTCATACTGACTTGTCCTGCAGGAACACTCGCACTAACATGCAAAGCGATAACGTGATCAGGAGTCGGATATTTATTAAATAAACCTTCTTTGAGCATCGCTTTTGCACCGCCTCCCACCTCTTCTGCAGGTTGTGCCACCATCATTAAGGTTCCTTGCCATGCATCTTTATGTAGCATTAATTGTTGCGCAGTACCAATAAATGAACTCATATGAATATCATGACCACATCCGTGCATCACACCAACGTTTGCTCCTTCATCATTTATAACAGTGACTGTTGAAGCATATGATTTACCTGTTTGTTCTATGATTGGTAAGCCGTCTGTATCAGTACGGATCATTATTGTCGGGCCTTCACCATTTTTATATAAGCCTACTACACCAAAGCCACCCACATTGTCGGTCACCTCATAGCCAAGCGCACGTAATTTGGTGGCAAGCTTTTCTCCCGTTTCTTGCTCATGGTATGAAAGTTCTGGGGACTGGTGTAAATCTAAGTAAAACTTTTCAATGGCAGGCATCGTTTTATCTAACTTCAGCTCCAAGGTTGTTGAGCTTGCTAATGGACTAAGCAGTATAAGTGCAGCGTATAGACTATGAAATTTCATAAAAGACCTTTTTGATTTATGGCTTGTGATTCTGGGCTTGTAATTATTATGTTTGCCTCCATATAAAACCCTAAATAGTCTGATATGGCAATCAATAGCAATGAATAATATGGTAAATGTTAATCCGCAAAATCTTCAACAAGTGCTGGGTGAAACATCACAACAAAAACTAGTCCTGTTAAGTTTCTTTTCAGCACAAAGTCCAGAGTGTCAATCTCAAGCAGCTATTTTACAGACAATAGCCAAAGATTATGGTGACTATATATTAGTTGCCACATTAGATTGTGATTTAGAGCAAGCACTCGCAGCACAACTAGCACAGCAAGTTGGACTACAAACATTACCAACCTTAGTGCTATTAAAAGATTCAGCACCTGTTGATGTATTAGCCGGTGCACAAGCTGAAACTCAAATCAGAGAAGCGTTAAGTAAACATTTACCGCAGCCTCATGAAATGTTGTTAGAACAAGCCAAGCAAGCACTGATCGCTCAGGATTTAAATCAAGCGTTTAATTTTGCCAAGCAGGCTTACGAATTAGACAATACAAATGCGCGTATAAAATTAGTATTGGCAGATATATGCATTCAAATTCATAAACTGGATGACGCGCAAGCTTTGTTAGCTTCAGTAAATGAAAATGAGCAAGATGCATACTTTACAAATATTCAAGCAAAGTGCGCACAAGCACTTCAAGCACAAGAATCGCCAGAGCTAAAAGCATTACAAGCGAAAGTTGAAAAGTATCCTAACGATCTTGAGTTAAAAGTTGAACTAAGTGCAGCATACGACCAAGCAGGCAAAAAAGAACAAGCGTTAGAGTTACTGTTTACAGTGTTGAAAAAAGATTTGAATTTTGCCGATGCCAAGGTAAGTTATTTAGCTATTATTGCCTCTTTACCGGATGGTGATAGTTTAGCGGCTAAATATAGAAGAAAGCTTTACAGTATCCTCTATTAACAAGTTTTTATTTTGTTTTATGGAAAGCGCCGAAGTTAATGGCGCTTTTTTTATGCCAAAAACTTGCGAAATATCGATAATAGATAATACTGAAGATCCTTTCAGGGAAAAGTCGTTGTTATTTTGTACAGCTGACTAGGGGTTTTAGTGTGTTTAGCGCGTAAATTGAACGAACAGCACTTTATTTCAAGTTTTCTTTAAAAAACGCTTGCGTAAAATTCGCCGCGCCCTATAATGCGACCCCACTGAGACGGCAGACAGCAACGCTTAAGCTGCAAGAGTTAATCAGTTAGTCGAGTAAAACTTGAGTTTAGATTTTTAAGAAAGTTTAAAATTAAGTGTTGACAAAAAAATAGGAAGGCGTAGTATGCGCAGCCCTAGCGAGATAAAGTTTAACTTTAACCGCAACGTTCTTTAACAATATAAAGCAATCATCTGTGTGGGCACTCGTACAGATTGAGTTCTAACAGCCAAGCTTAGTTCGCTAAGCAAGGCAAAAAATTTAGAGTCTCAATGTGATTTCTCGAAAGAGAAGCTGAGTGACCAACAGAAGTAACTTATTTATAAGTTGCTTCGGCACAGTCAATTCAATATCGAA
>NZ_JACJEZ010000098.1:0-5705 GCF_014164365.1 Pseudoalteromonas sp. SG43-6 | reverse complement strand
GTTGGTCAGGAAAGTCACGAGATTGGTCAATGATAAACGAAGTAAATTTGAATCCTGAGAAAAAAGAAGAAATGCGGGCGGCATAAAATTTAACTTGAGGCGACAACTAACTTGAAAAACTCCGCCACAGAGGGCACAGAGCTCACAGAGGAAGAGATTAAAGGGATAAAGTTAAAGGTGCTAGGGTTTTGGGAAGCCTGCGGGTTGGCATTGGTGTAAGGCTATACGTAAGCGGGGTTTTATCATGGCGAATTTTAATTATTGCTATTTATGAAATTAAATATTTCCTATAATAGTAATTATTGATTAAGTATTGATGTAACCAACTAATGTTAAAGCAACTTGTAGTCGCTAGTAGTCTAATTATTGTTAGCGGATGTGATGACAACGTTAAACCTAAGCAATCAAAGGCTGCTGTACAACCTTATCAATTAACAACACTTGAGCATTATCAGCATCAAGCTAACAACTTACTTCGCAGTATTAGAGTGCAAAAAGATGCGGCTAATTTAGAAACTCAATCTGCTGATTTAGTCGCGCTATCGCAGACTATCCTCAGTGACTTGATAGTTAATTATCCACAATGTGCTGAATATTTAAATGCGCTTATTGCTGTTGCTGATTTGCTCCCGTCATTGCCCCTAGAAGAAATTGAAAGTGGTTATCATAGCGATGGTAAGCTACCTAAGTTTGACGAGCCCATCTGTTATCACGGTAAGGATTTATTGGTTCATCCTGCGACTGTACAAGCGATTGCTCGTTCAGGATTTGTTGATCAACAAGCTTATGAATATGCGGAACTTGAGATTATTGAGGTAATTGCTCATTTTGATCAGGTTGAACAAGTATTAAAGTAAGTAGCTTAAACTCAATTGCCATAAAATTGTCATACCAGCTTGCTACTTTAACTGCCTCTTAATGAAGTAATGGGTTATTGATAAGTGAGTGCTCAGCTAAGTATATTAGACAATATATTGCGAAATAGTGAAATAACGACACTGTTTCAACCCATCTTTGATATCGCTGGGCAGCAAATATTAGGTTACGAAGCATTAAGTCGCGGTCCTAAAAATTGTGCATTAGAGATGCCAAATACGCTTTTTAGTGCTGCAATTGTGCACGATAAAATCTCAGAGCTTGAGTTGCTATGCCGTTCAAAAGCGATCGAAAATTTTGTAAGGTTAAAACTACAAGGCAAATTATTCTTAAATGTAAGCCCTAAAACCTTACTTGATCCCTGCCATCCGAAAGGCGAAACATTACACCTAATTAAGCAGTTTGGTTTGGCCGCTAATAGAGTGGTGATTGAAGTTACCGAACAAGAAAAGGTCGATGATGGCTTTTTATTGCTGAAAACAATTGCTCATTATCGCCAGCTCGGTTTTTCGATTGCCATCGATGATTTAGGTGCAGGCTACTCAGGATTAAAGCAATGGTCAGAATTATGTCCTGACTATGTGAAAATTGATCGTTATTTTATTGACCATTGTGATGAAAGCGTGGTTAAAAAAGAATTTTTAAAATCAATTATAGAGTTAGCGAAAGTTACCAAAACAGCCGTGATAGCAGAGGGCATAGAGCGGGTTGAAGAACTAAGTTTACTTGAAGGGCTAGGCATTGTGAATGCGCAAGGCTTTTTGCTGGAACGACCAAGTTTAAAGCCTAGTTTAGCGTTTGACTCAGCTCAATTACAGCAATTAAGTTTTACTCCACTTACCAATCAGTTTGAGCAATCAATGGCGATAGGTTGGCTAGCAATCGAACAAGCCTCCATCGACAGTCATACCCGTTGTAAAGATGCGCATAATATTTTTGAAAAAGATAAATCGATTATCAGTCTTGCGGTTGTAGACGAAAACTTACAGCCGATAGGCTTATTACACAAAGATCAACTGACAGAAGTATTTGCGGCTCCTTATGGCCATGCTTTATACGACAAACAACCGGTTACGGCACTAATGCATAAGCAACCCTTGGTAGTTGATGAAAATCAGCTACTTGATACTGTTAGTCAGCAAATTACCGAAAATGATTTTGATATTCGCCGTCATATTGTGATCACTCGCACTGAGCAGTACTTAGGGCTCGCGCCACTGCGGGATATTTTAAAACATATTACGGAAGAGAAAATTCGTCATGCTCAGCATGCTAATCCACTTACTATGCTGCCGGGGAATGTTGCAATTAACGAAGCAATTGAGCATAGATTAAGAGCCAAACACAGCTTTGCATTAGCCTATATTGATTTAAACCACTTTAAGCAGTTCAACGATTTATATGGTTACGCCAGTGGTGATAGCGTTATCAAATTATTGGCTGATGTCACCACCCAAGCTTGTAGTAATGTGCCCAGTTTTGTTGGTCATATTGGTGGCGATGATTTTATGGTGGTCTTTGATGGTGATGATGCGGCTACAGTATGTAACAACATAATAACTGAGTTTGAGCTGAAATCTCGTGCATTCTTTACGCCAGAGCATATTGCCAGTGGTGGTTATTGGGCAACTAATCGTGAAGGTGAAAAGCAATTTGTACCTTTACTTACTTTATCGATTGGCGTTGTTGAACCCGATCTAGAGCAGTGTACTAACAGCCATCAAATTGCTGCATTGGCAACAGATGCTAAAAAAGAAGCAAAACGTTATCGCCAAAGCTATCTATTTTTATGTAAACGACGTGGCCCTGCTTTGGCGGTTGTACGTTTAACTCCTGAGAAACAAGTCATATAAAATAACGTTAAGTAGGGCTGTTTTTCTTGAGTATTTATTGCTCAGCGTGTAGCTTTACTAAAACACTAGAAAATAATAATTATGACTAGGTATTTCTTTTCACTCATCTCGCTCTCGGTACTTATTGTTAGTACCGTATGCAGTGCTAAAACTGCAGCAAAAGAAACGGTCACAATCGCTCAAGAACCTCGAACATTATATAAACGAGATGCATACTTAAAAGAGTTACTGCAACGTGCGCTTGATGCTGCTAATTATTCAGCCCAGTTAGAATCTGTCGTGGTACATCCTCACCAACAGCGGGCGCTCATAGCCCTTGGCGATAATAGCGTTGACCTATATTGGAGTATGACCAGCCCAGAACGAGAAACCTTAGCAATACCGATAAAAGTGCCGTTATTTAAAGGTTATATTGGTAAGCGAGCCTTAGTAACTAGGCAGTCGTTTCTTAATCGCTTTGTTGATATCAAGAGCAAAGAGCAACTAAAAGGGTTTACTGCAATTCAAGGGCATGACTGGCCAGATACCAAAATATTGGCACATAATGATTTATCAGTACGGCCGTTTGCAAATTATCAAGCGATGTTTAATATCGTTTTGACCGGACGAGTTGATTACTTTCCTCGCTCCTTCATAGAAGTAAGCTCAGAGTTAAAAGAAGTTAATAAGCAAGCGCTGGTTATTGTTCCAAATTTATATATTAGCTACCCGAGTGCTTTTTATTACTTTGTGGCCAAACACAAGCCAGAACTGGCAAAAACGCTCAGCGATGGCTTAGCTATTATGCAAAAGAACGGTAGTTTTGATGAGCTATTTAACCAGTATTTTGGCGATGATTTAAAGGCCTTGCCATTTGATCCGCAGAACACTGTTGAGATCAAATTAGAGAACCCTTATTTTAATCATTAAAAAAGGAGCCTAGGCTCCTTTTAGTATCGATCTTAGTATAACTCGCTATTAGCGAAGTAACGCTTCAGTTAATACTGGGCGAATTTCACGGATCATCGCTTGTGTTAATTTCGGTGCGCCACAGATAATATTACCGCTGTGAGCGTAATTATTACCACCGGCAAAATCTACAACCATACCGCCAGCTTCTTTAACCATTAGTTCACCTGCAGCTGAGTTCCATGGTTTTAAACCAATTTCAAAGAAACCATCAACACGGCCAGCTGCCACGTATGCCATGTCTAGTGCAGAACAACCGGCACGGCGAATATCAGCAGTGTGAACAAACAATGCTTTGAATGCTTCAGTATACGCATCCATATGGTGTTTGTTTTTGAATGGGAAACCAGTGGCAAGAACAGTACCAGAAAGAACGGTAGTTTTACTTACACGAAGACGTTTGCTATTTAGCTGTGCGCCTTGACCACGAGAAGCGGTGAAAAGCTCGCCACGAATTGGATCGTAGATAACAGCTTGGTCTAGACGACCTTTAACTTTAAGTGCGATAGAAACCGCGTAATGAGGGATGCCTTTGATGAAGTTTGTAGTGCCATCAATAGGATCAACAATCCATTGGTAATCTGCATCTTTACCTACGTGCTCACCTAGCTCTTCACCAACAATAGAGTGAGTAGGGTAAGATTGTAAAATAGTGTCGCGAATTACGGCTTCGGCTTCTTTATCAATATTCGTTACTAAATCATTAGTGCCTTTTTGTTGCACTTCAACTTTTGATAAATCTTCGCCAGCGCGAAGTAAAATTTTGCCTGCGTTACGCGCAGCGCGAACCGCAATGTTTAACATTGGATGCATGGTATTACCTTTGGGTTGTAAAAGAACGTGTATATATTTCTATATATTTCAGCCGGCGTATTCTAGCGATTTTTGACACAAAGTAAACAATAAACCCCAAAAAGTTTTGAGTGTTTTTTGTACTTAGTTGAGTTGCAAGGTAAAAATTACAAGACAAAAGCCAGCATTGATCGTTGATACATAAAACTTCCCATATTTATTACCTAGAACCTAGAACCTAGAATCTTTGCTGCTTACAGCTTTTCTCTATGTTATAATTCGCGCAATTTTTTGGTATGAGTTAAACAGTAATGATCTTAGATGACATCCGCATTGTTTTAGTAAACACCTCGCATTCAGGTAACATCGGCTCAGCGGCGCGCGCGATGAAAACCATGGGCTTATCAAAACTGTATTTAGTTGATCCAGCGTGTGAAGTTGATAGCCACGCTAGCGCATTAGCGGCTGGTGCAACTGATGTGCTAGGTAATGCGGTGATAGTTGACACAGTTGCTGAAGCGATTGCAGGTTGTGCTCTAACTATTGGTACTAGCGCCCGTTCACGTACTTTATCGTGGCCTATGGTGGAACCACGTGAATGTGGTGAGAAGCTAGTTGCCGAAGCTGTTACTGGTCCTGTAGCATTAGTTTTTGGCCGCGAAAACAGTGGTTTAAGTAATGAAGAACTGCAACTGTGCAACTATCATGTGTGTATTCCGGCTAATCCTGAATATAGCTCGCTTAATTTAGCAATGGCTGTGCAGACCTTATGTTACGAAACGCGTATGGCGTTTTTAAATCAACAACCAAAAGCCACGCCAGTAGATGATGCTGTGTATCCAAGCTCAAAACAAACCGAGTTATTTTACGAACACTTAGAACAAACCTTACTGGAAACAGGCTTTATTATTAAGCAGCATCCGGGCATGGTAATGACTAAGCTACGTCGTTTATTTAACCGTGCACGCCCAGAAGATGCAGAGCTAAATATCTTGCGCGGTATTTTAACCTCAATAAATAAGTCTACTAAATAAGCGAAAGTTATAAGACTATTTGCCGCTAATACTTGACTAAATTACTCAGGTAATTACAATGAACACAGTACTTGACTAAAACAGTCGGGTATTGAAGTTAATTGAGGGGCTAGGAAGATATAGGCACTAGGAATAGCTTGACTAGAATCGAGCTATATAAACTTTGTAGAACCTAGAACCTAGAACCTAGAACCTAGAACCT
>NZ_JACJEZ010000097.1:0-6479 GCF_014164365.1 Pseudoalteromonas sp. SG43-6 | reverse complement strand
TAATCCGCTGGATTTGTCAGCCAAAATAAACCATCGGCAAAGCCGCTGAACCCGAGTATTTGCCAGTATTCAAGTAGCTGGTCAGGCAGTTTCCCTCGATACGCTTCTATATCAGCGGTAGTCGCGGGTACAGTTGTTGTTGGTTGCCTAAATTTGCTTAGAAAATAATCTAAGGCGTCATCATTCGTTTCTATCATGGGCTCTCTACTTTTTGTTTAACGGGCAGCGCTCAAGTTGAATGTTTAACTTAGCATTTGGCCCATGTTTTTTAAATGCTTTTTCTATTTGCTCATCCATTAATTGCACGCGTGTTTTATCCCCTTTTTTACTTCCTATAGCTCTGCTTTGGCCCACTGCGGACCTAAAGAGCCGTTGCAATGGTCGTTACCATGTTGAAGCGAGCGGAATGAGAGTACATAACTAACAGCTAAATGGTGTCTGTGGATGTGTTGTGCAGGCACGCAAAAATGTATGGCTAAACACTAATCTTAAACGATTCTAGCGCTCAGCCTTACAACATCCATGTTGTTAAAAAGCGGGTTTATTTTTACTTGAATTCAAGTTATCAATGAGTACATTTACTGCGCTGTGATTACTTCATGAACGGTATTCTCACGCTCAAAGTTGAGATTAAATTGGCCTTGGCGATTAATGGTAAAAATAGCCCGCGTCCAGTTTTCTGGTTGGTGCTTTGTGGCTTTATCAAATACTTGTTTGAATAAACCGACTATCTCGTCTGTCACGGTAATTGGTTGTTCGCTTGCATCATCCGCTGTTTGATAGTGAGCTTTGCATTCAAGCTCGCTTTCATCTTCGCAGTTTAAAATAAGTTGTGCTTCAAGCTACGGCTATTTTATTTGCTGATAAAGGTACTGACCGAGTTGTTGGCGGATGTTTTTTATGTCTGGTTGCATATGCTGTCCTTAGCGTTGTTTGATTTATTCAAAAATATTTGCTGTTTTAAGTAAAGAGCTTATCGCCAAAGTTAAAGTCGGGAAACTTTCTAGCTCTTCCCACGTGAAAGAGTCTACAATCTGAAATTGATTTACCTCTAAGTGATAAACCACCCTTGAGCTGCTTTCATCACAAAAAGCGACGAAATTACGTAAAGATTCTTCTACATGAAATTCTTGATTGGCTTCAATAATTCCAGCTAAGTAATATGGTTCATTTTGTTCTTTAGCACTATAGAGATTTAATCCATTTACAGAAAAGCCATTTGATATTTTTAATAGATCTAAAAATTCACTTGGAGGTTGAAACTTGAAGGCTTTGGTGAAATACGCACTAAAAGCTTTTACCTCATCCAAACTGATAGGCGTTAGAAAAAAACCTTCGCCAAAGTGAGTTTGCTCTTCTGAGTTTTTCTCTATCAGGTAATTAATTAACTTTTTTATATCACTCATAGTAACTTTGGTCTGCCCCTACATAGAAACTTAAAAAGGTCAAAGAGATCTAATAAAAGGGCTTTAACCCATAACATTTTTGCATGCTAAGCTAGCGCTACTTAAGCCTTTTCAAATCAAGTTTAATTTTGCTGAGATAGCTGTTTTTCATATAATTGCTGAATGTCTATTTCGGCTTCTTCAATATAGTCACAGTCACCATAATCAATGGCAAGCTTCAGTCGTTGCTGAAATAGATTGGTTGATTTTTCAATTTCGCCTAATTCAAATTTAAGCACGGCTAGTTGGAATATGCTGTTAAACTTATTTATAAAAGTATCTTCAGGGTAACCACAGTCTGTTTTTGACATTTCTTTTAGGTAATGCTCAGCATCTTCCATCAAACCAAGTTCGTAACTATTGTTTGCTAAATTATTTAAAATGAGATGTTTTATTTCTTCTAAATCAGGATTACTCAAAATTTCTTTATTAAGCTGCAACGCTTCTTCATATCGCCCAACTTCATGGAAGCAAGCCGCTTTTAATGCAATTAAATTAGACACTTCTTTTTGAGTACGGTGGTTAGCATTAGCGATTGCTGCTTGTAAGTATTCAAGTGCATTTTGATGTTCATTGAATTCACTATATGCTTCGTATAAGCGGTGATTTAAAGAAAATACTTGCTCTTGATTTAACTTTTTTAAAGTTGCATTTAATTCCAAAGCTATCGTTGAGTGACTAATAATTTCAGATTCATAATCATAACTCTTAGAGTAAATCATTGATAAGTAGTAATTTGCGTATAGCTTTTCTTCATTTGTTTGCGAACTAGCTAATAATTCACTTAAATCCTCTCGCATTCCAGAGAAGCTAAACATACGTTCAGGGTCTTCTATCGTTTTACCCAACTCGAGGATTTTAGATACAAGGGTAGATTTTTTTGACTTAAATATTTTGTTTAGTAATGTAGAACCCACATTGAGCTTTTTCATTTCATTCATCCTTAAATTTTAAATTGGCTTTCTAGTGCATTTACGAAGTAACGATGATGTCATGAACGGTATTCTCACGCTCAAAATTGAGATTAAATTGGCCTTGGCGATTAATCGTGAAAATGGCGCGCGTCCAGTTTTCTGGTTGGTGTTTAGTGGCATTCACAAATAGGGTGTTGAATAAACCGACTATCTCGTCTGTCACGGTAATCGGCTGTTCGCTTGCATCGGAAGCAGTTTGATAATGCGCTTTGCATTCAAGTACGCTTTCATCTTCGTAATTTAAAATAAGTTGTGCTTCAAGCCACGGCTCTTTTATTTGCTGATAAAGGTACTGACCGAGTTGTTGTGGGATGTTTTTAATGTCAGGTTGCATGTGCTGTCCTTAGCGTTATGTTCGTTTATAGCTGGACTTCGGACTTCAAAAAGTCATAGTAAAAAAGTCCATCTTCTTCGTGATCTTCAAATATTTCTTTTCCGGCTAACATATAGGCCTTAAGTAAAGCATTTTTACTTCTTTCTTTGTCGTCTAACTGATAATGACATTGGCCAGCTCTAAAGTGAATAAATGGGTTATCGAGTGCTTCAGGGTAGTTTAATGCATCTAACATTGCATCAAGGGATTGTTCATATTCATCAAGCATATAATAACTATCACCGATAGATACTTTAAGCCAAACCGCTTGCTCCCAATCCTCATCTGGGTCGGTGAGTAAATCAAAGGCTTTTTGCCAGAGTGTAATTGCGCCTTGAAAGTCTTCTTCATCAAAAAGATCATTGCCTTGCTCGCAATACTCATCTATTTGGTCATGTACGTTCATTGGTTATACTCATTAAAAAAAGTTTTGTATTTTTTAGGTTCATCAACGAAGCAGCGACCTCTTGACATGTCGTTTGCTTTATTAAACCATTGATAAGAAATTGGTAATTGTTCCATTTCATAATAAATAGTAGCTTTTAAAAAAATAATTCCACCGTGAAACCCACCTACCTTATTTTTATCTCGATATTCTAAGAGTTGCTCTATGATTTGCAGCGCATCATTGTAAAGTGTTAACTCTCGATACATTTCGCAAATTGCAGTAACAAAACTGAGAGTGACATCCCAATCAAATTTAGGCTCAGGTAATAACCCCCATGCTTCGTCTGCTTTTTTTTTTGCGATGTCAACATTTTTGACTTCTAATGCTTTGTATGCAGAAATATAGAGAGCATCGATTTTATCGCGCAAGTCTATAGGTAAATTTTCCATTATCTTTCCTTACTTTTTCGGGGGTAAATATCTATCGTTAAGCTTAGCACCAGCTGAGCGGTTAATACTGTAATGATCTAGAGTATAATTATTAGAGTCTAACATCCATTCTCGCACTTCTTTTGATTTTGCGCCGTATTGTCTGCCTGTAGTATTCCACCATTTTACTGCATCTGTCGGGTCATGTGCCATATCAGCTTGAGAGAGTGGGTACCATTGATTATCACTCGCTTGAAATTCGGTACCTTTGAATGACTCCCTTATTTTGCCTTTTGCTTTCATCTTCGCAATGACTTTTTTGCCTGTACGAGATGCTTTGCCTGGAGTTTTACCAAGGTATTTCAAGCGGTTTGATATCTTGCGAAGTTTCTTAGGTTTTGTAATGTTTGGGTTAATGCTTTGAGCCCCCTTTAAATCATTCCCTTTCGGCGGCTCTAATTCATTGGCTACTGTTTTCTTCGGTTTCCCTACTACACCTGTACTTGCCGGTGGCTCAAACTCATCGAGGGCTTTGTTTACGCGATTGCCAATTTCATTTGCGGCATTTTTAATGCCTTGGTCAATTTGCGGGGTGACTTCATCAAGTTGTTTGACCATAGCTTGCATGCCGTCAATGGCCGAGTCTGGCAGTAGGAGGTCGTATTTCCAGCTGGTTGAAATATCTTGCAAGGTATCTCTAAAGCTTTTAATAATTGCTTTTACTTCACTGGCGGCTTGCTTGCCTAAATTTTGCCAGTTTATTTCACGCAGGTATTTTACTGGGTCGCCTTTGCCTACTTTCGTTGGGTAAAAAGCCGGAGGACTGCAATAGCGGCTTCCATGGACTCTCCGCTGTTTTTAATTACGACTTTACCTACGCCTTTTATTACAGAGTATTCAATCGTTTATGGAGTAAAAGCTAATACAAGGCTAGGGCGCTAATCTTGAAAGATTGTAGCGCCTAGCCTGACAACATCCATGTTGTTAAAGAGCCGGTAATTATTTATTTGAATCTAGGTTATGAATTAATGTGTTTGCTGTGCAGTGATAACTTCATCATTATTGTTATCCCGCTCAAAGTTTAGGTTAAATTGGCCTTGGCGCGTTATGGTAAAAATAGCGCGCGTCCAGTTTTCGGGTTGGTGTTGGGTGGCTTTATCAAATAGGGTGTTGAATAAACCGACTATCTCGTCTGTCACGGTAATTGGTTGTTCGCTTGCATCATCCGCTGTTTGATAGTGAGCTGTGCATTCAAGTACGTTTTCATCTTCGCAATTTAAAATCAGTTGAGCTTCAAGCCACGGCTCATTTATTTGCTGGTACAAGTATTGCCCAAGTTGTTGGGGGATTTTTTTTATTTCTGGTTGCATGTGCTGTCCTTAGCGTGTTCAATTAGCTTTAATAGATTCTACGAGGTTCTAAGTTCAACATAATCACAAAAGAATGAGAGGAAGGAATCAGCTATTACTCCGTCAACTTGTTTTTTAAATAAATTATAATTAACCAGTTGGTATTCTTTTTCTTGGGTATTAGAATCTAAGCACCAACAAATTTCATTTTCTTTATAAAAAATTACAATTAAATGGGGGGGTAATTCAAATGTTTCCCTGCAATCTAGTGTGTCACCTAATATCGTTCCTCCACGCTTCAAAGTAGCATTATTATCTTCAATACCAGATACCTCCGCATCGATTGTCCCACCTCCACCACATTCTTTTAAAAAACCAACTAATGAAGGCGGGAGTTTTATCGAAATTAGCTGTTCAAGTAGTGCTATTTCTTTCAAGTCAGCCGAACCTTGCCAAAAGGTTTCGTGTTCACTCAAATCAAGTTGTTTGATTAACTCACTATATTTATTCATACAGATTTACCTACTCAAAATCTTTTGCTCTAATCTTCCAGTACTCTTTTTTAAATTTTTCATACTGATATTGGAGCGAAGGGTTATTCCTAAAGCTTTTACCATCCTCGATTAGGCCGTGTAAAGCTTTATGGTGTTTTTTATGGGTCGAAGATAAAAGCTCAACCATTGGGCTTGGCTCTTGTCCCAAAATGTGATGTAAGTTTATTTGCTTACCGTCTTTGCCTATAGGGGCATTACCATTTTTCATTAAATCAAGATTTGACCAACCATCTTCAATTTTAGCTCTAATACTTTTATGTACACTTGAATCAACATGTGTAGGTATTCCTGACGCAAAGTCAAGATCGGTTTTATATATCTTGCGATTATTAACTAAATTTGAGCTGTATTTTTTGTCGGTTGAATTAGAGAGTTTTTTACTTTCAGCCCCTTTTAAATCATTCCCTTTCGGCGGCTCTAATTCATTGGCTACCGTCTTCTTCGGTTTGCCCACTACGCCTGTGCTTGCCGGTGGCTCAAATTCATCGAGGGCTTTATTTACGCGATTGCCAATTTCATTTGCGGCGTTTCTTACGCCTTGGTCTATTTGCGGGGTGACTTCATCAAGCTGTTTGACCATAGCTTGCATGCCGTCAATGGCTGAGTCTGGCAGTAGGAGGTCGTATTTCCAGCTGGTTGAAATATCATTAAGAGTATCTCTAAAGCTTTTAATAACTGCTTTTACTTCACTGGCGGCTTGTTTGCCTAAGTCTTGCCAGTTTATTTTACGTAAATACTGAACAGGGTCGCCTTTGCCTACTTTCGTTGGGTAAAGAGCCGGAATACTGCAATAGCGCCTTCCATCGATTCGTTGCTGTCATTGGCTTTATCATCAAATAATAATTCGTTGTGGGCTGCGGGGGAATTATGTCGCGGGGTAAACCCGCTGCTACGAATGCGTAGACTCGAATTTACTTGTGCAAAAATGAAAGGCAGGGCACTAATCAGCGGCTGTATTAGCGCCTAGC
>NZ_JACJEZ010000096.1:0-6744 GCF_014164365.1 Pseudoalteromonas sp. SG43-6 | reverse complement strand
TAGGTTCTAGGTTCTAGGTTCTAGGTTCTAGGTTCTACAAATTTTAATTTTAAACTTTTTATGGCAAGCTTTATTTATGTATTTTTTAAGCTTGCCATTATTTTTTGTAAAGTACTGCGCGGGGTAAACCCACGCCTACGCTTATTTTTTTGCTAAAATATCACAAATGCGTTGGCATGCTTGGCCGTCACCGTACGGGTTATGGGCGCGGCTCATTGCTTTGTATGCAGCATCATCAGCTAATAACTCATTTAGTGAAGAAGTAATTTTTGCTACGTCAGTGCCAACTAATTTAACTGTACCAGCCTCTACTGCTTCTGGACGTTCTGTTGTATCACGCATTACCAGTACCGGCTTACCTAAGCTTGGCGCTTCTTCTTGTATGCCACCTGAGTCAGTTAAAATAATATGTGAGCGATTCATTAAATATACAAATGGTAAGTATTGCTGTGGCTCTATTAAATGTACGTTGTCTACATCTTTTAATATACGCTTTACTGGCTCTTGAACATTTGGGTTTAAATGCACTGGGTAAAGTATTTGCGTATCTGGGTGAGCTTTAGCTGTTTGCGCTAGCGCTTCACAAATTCGCTCAAACCCACCACCAAAGCTTTCACGGCGATGGCCCGTGACTAAAATAAGTTTTTTATTTTCATCAAGCATAGGGAATTGTGATGCTAATGTGTTACTTAACTGTGTATCATTTTCTATTTGTTGCTTAACAAGTAGTAAAGCATCAATAACCGTATTACCGGTTACAAATATATTTTCGCTTGCGTAATTTTCTTTCAGCAAGTTAGCTTTTGAAGTATCCGTTGGTGCAAAGTGGAATTGTGTTAATGCACCAGTTAGTTTTCGGTTACCTTCTTCAGGCCATGGCGAATAAATATTACCTGTACGTAAACCTGCCTCAACGTGACCTACTGCAATTTGCTCATAGTAAGCTGCTAAGCTCGCAGCAAACGTAGTTGCGGTATCACCATGAACAAGCACAACGTCAGGCTTAAATTCTTTAAGTACAGGAGTTAATTCTTGCAAAATACGGCTTGTAACTTCTGGCAGGGTTTGCCCTGCTTTCATTAAGTTTAAATCGTACTCAGGGGTAATTTTAAAAAGCTCAAGTACTTGGTCTAGCATTTCACGGTGCTGTGCAGTTACACATACTTTAGCGTCAAAACGACTATCGTTAGCTAGGGCATGAACAAGAGGTGCCATTTTAATGGCTTCTGGGCGAGTACCAAATACTGTTAATACTTTCACTTTACATCCTTTGTGAGTTTTAAAATAAATATTTATCAGCTATCAGAGTAACGCGACTATGTTGCATTACGGTGTCAAATTCTAGGTTCTAGGTTCTAGGTTCTAGGTTCTAGGTTCTAGGTTAATCAGTTTAAAAACCGCTACGGGCTTTGTGCAACGAGCAGCGAGCTAATTAATCTAGCAAAAACCATTTTCACCACCGAGTCGCTTTGCTGAACAGAGAAAACAAATCTCTTTTGTTTCCTCTGTGAACTCTGTGTTCTCTGTGGTGAATATTTACTTTTTCGCTTAAAAACGCGGGATAAACCTATGCCTACAAAACAATTTTTACCACCGAGGGCACCGAGTCGCTTTGCTGCACTGAGAAACCATTCGCGGCTAAAGCCGGCTCCTACGTTTTAAGACATAGGTGCTAGATTTTAGGATCAAGGTTCTAGTTTCTTTTGCCTTTCACCTAGTACCTTTAATCTTCGAGCCCTCCGTGGTGGACCTTCCTCTTTTTTCGGGCTAAAGCCCGACCTACATAAACCATCTACACAAAAATCGTGTGGGAGGTTAAATGAGAAGAGATTAACCTATGCTTTACATGATTTCTTAACACAATACCTCATAAACCATTTTTACCACCGTGGTGTTCGCTACACCGAAAAACCATTCGTGGCGAAAGCCGACTCCTACGTGTTCTTTGTGGTAAACCTTTTACTTTAATTGCAACTGCACGGCATATAGCCCCGTCTACAAAACAAGTTCTACCACCGAGGCGTTCGCTACATCGAGAAAAGCTAGATAAAAGTTAATTTATTAGCTCTCTAATCTCTACCTCCGTGAACTCAGTGTCCTCTGTGGTGAATTTACTTAATTTTTTACCACCGAGAACACCGAGGCGCTTTGCTGCACCGAAAAACCATTCGTGGCTAAAGCCGACTCCTACATGTTCTTTGTGGTGAACCTTTTACTTTTATCACAACTGCACGGCATAAAGCCCCGCCTATAAAAAATTTTTACCACCGAAGCGTTCGCTACATCGAGAAAAGCTAGATAAAAGTTAATTTATTAGCTCTCTAATCTCTACCTCCGTGAACTTAGTGTCCTCTGTGGTGAATTTACTTAATTTTTTACCACCGAGGGAACAGAGGCGCTTTGCTGCACCGAAAAACCATTCGTGGCTAAAGCCGACTCCTACATGTTCTTTGTGGTGAACCTTTTACTTTTATCACAACTGCGCGGCATAAAGCCCCGTCTACATTTGAAACCAAAGGTTCTAGGTTCTAGATTTTAGGTCCTAGTCACTATCCTAGAACCTAGTTTTTTTTTAACCTTTCCCCTAGTACCTTTAACTTTTAACCTTTCTCGGTGGCAAGCCACTCGCCTACATTTGAAACCAAAGGGTTTAGGTGCTAGTTACTTCCATAGCACCTATTGAACCTTTTTAGCGATATAAAATC
Organism: Pseudoalteromonas sp. SG43-6; assembly: GCF_014164365.1. NCBI lineage: Bacteria > Pseudomonadati > Pseudomonadota > Gammaproteobacteria > Alteromonadales > Pseudoalteromonadaceae > Pseudoalteromonas > Pseudoalteromonas sp. SG43-6. The sequence goes on along the minus strand of NZ_JACJEZ010000096.1, from coordinate 4,039 downwards.
GCCGCTACGTTTTACTTATCCGATTTATATTCGTAATTGTAGTAACCGTAATAGCCGTAAGCGTTACTGGCTTTTTTAACTACACCATTGAACACTACGCCTTTAACATCTGTGCCATTTTGTTCAAAACGATTACGGGTAAGTTCGATCTCTTTAATATGGTTTTGGCCAAAACGTGTTACTAATAATGTAGTGCCAGTATGGGCGCTAACTATTGCCGGATCGGTTACCGCTAAAATAGGTGGTGTATCAACAATTATTATATCGTATGCGCTACTTACCTCGGCAACTAGCTTACTAAAATTACTGTGCATCAGTAACTCTGATGGGTTTGGTGGTATTTGCCCACGGGTAATAACACTCAACCCTTCTACAGTGGTTGGCTTGGTTACTTGCTCAAGGTTTAAACGCCCAGATAAGTAATCACTCAAGCCATCATCCCACTTTAAACCAAACTGGGTTTGTAAGTAGCCTTTACGCATATCGGCATCGATTATCAGTACTTTTTTACCGCTTTGTGCCAATACTGCTGCTAAGTTAACTGATACAAATGATTTACCCACACCCGGGCTTGGGCCGGAAATTGCAATTAGGTTATTTTTAGCTTCCATCATCGCAAAATGTAAACTAGTACGTAGGCTACGCAGTGCCTCAATTGATAAATCCGCTGGGTTATCAAGTGCCAATATAGACTTAGGTTTATTCGCTTTATTTTTAAGCGCTTTGCTAAAACCAGTGAGTTTATCTTGATAATCTGAGTACGGTACGCTGGCATATACTGGCAGGCCAATTGCCTCAATTTCGTTTGGATCTTCAACGCCTTTGTGCATGGCTTTTTGCACCAGCACAATTGCAACAGCTAACATACCACCTAGCATAGTAGCCATCACGACTATCAAGGCTTTTTTAGGCTTAACAGGTTTCGAGGTATTCACCTCTGCAAAATCAATAATACGTACGTTACCTACTGTACCGGCACGCACTATATCAAGCTCTTGGGTTTTGCTTAGTAATAGCGTATAAATTTGGTTACTTACTTCTACATCGCGTTTTAAGCGCAGTAACTCTTGTTGAGTCTCTGGTAGGTTACCTACTTCACCAACTAATTCTTTTTTCTGCTCATTAACGGCGTTGATTTGCTCAATTAAGCCTTGGTAAGTTGGGTGGTCTTTTTTAAACTTGCGGCTCATTTCTAAACGCTTTAACTCAAGCTCTTGTAGTTTTGTTTCAAGTTTAACTACTTGCTCTAATACGCCTTGCGTTTCAAGGGTAATATTAATTGACTGACGTTTAATTTGGTAATCGTTAAAACGTTGCTCGGCAAATTCAAGTTGCTTTTTAATTTCTGGTAATTGTACTTCTAAAAACTCTAGGGATTTTTGTGCTTCGGCTGAATTACGTTCAACATTACGGCGTACATAAATACCCGCCACTTTATCTAGCACTTTTTCAGCATAATGTGGTTGTTCGCTCTGTAGGCTTAGGTTAATTATGCCTGAATCTTTTCCCTTTTCACTGGCACCAATCGCAGCTTGTAAATCTAAAATCGTATTTAAGCGATCTTTACGCAGTATTGTAAATTCAGTACCGGCACGAGCATTTAAACTACGTATCGTTAAGTTAAACTTACCATTGGTTAATTCTTGCCCTACTTTACCCGCTAATATTTGTTCGCCTTCGTCATTTAATAATGCCACAGCATTATTTTCTTGCGCTACTAATGTAAACTCGATACCTACAGCAGATCGTGGTACATCAAACCTAAATACATCAATGCTCTCACCGCCCCACGCATATGAGATCGCGCCAAAACTCGGCTCAGCTAACTCACCTTCGTTCATAGGGCTAAATTTACGAAACGCACGGCTACCTATAAATGGGAATAATTTGGGCTCTGCAACTACATCAAGGTGCAATGTATCAACCGCTTCGCCAATGACTGAACGTGATTTTAGCAGCTCAATTTCAGTAACCGCAGCTGAAGTACTTTCAAACATGCCCGACATATCGTCAAAACCTGGCACTGAGCCACCACTTTCTTCAACTTGGATCATCGCCGTTGCTTGATATACCGGGGTCGAAAATACCGCGTAAACCACACCAACAGCCATAAACGCAGCTGTTAAGGCGATTATAAAATATTTACGATCTATCAAAGCACCTAACAGTGCCATTAGGTCAATTTCTTGGCTTGCTTGTGCCTGTTGTTCAGACAACCGATTTTGTTTGTTTGCTGCTAATGCAGTGGGCTGAGCATTCATGTACTAGCCTATCCTTATAAATACTTTTGCCAAGCGCTACAGGCGCTGTCGATTAATGCATAAACGTGTTCAAACGCTTCAAGACTCTGCCGATATGGATCTGGAACTTCTTTATCATCCAACCATTTACCGAGTAAAAAGGTTTTTCCGCGCGCTTCAGGATAACGACTACAGAGATCAGTTAAATGGCGTTGTTCCATCACTAAAATCACACTGTTTTGCGCAACTAGGCTTGATGTTAACTGCCGGCCTTGGTGCTCGTCCATATTTATACCATTCGTTGCAGCAATCTGCTTTGCTGTCGCGTCGGCAGCTTTACCTTCAAGCGCGGTTAAACCAGCAGACGATACTTTGATATTTTTACCAGCTAACTTACTTTTTAATACGTATTCAGCCGTTGGACTGCGGCAAATATTACCTGCGCACACTACTAAAATAGAATCAAACATCTTTTATTAACCCTTAATTAGTGTTGGCTACATCGTTAACAGCATCTACTGTTGATATTGATGGTAGTAATAGGCTAATTACACGGTTCCAACGAGCAAGCGGTGCCGATGTTACATATACTATATCGTGAGGTTGTAATTCAAATTGCTCGGCCAATACCAACGCTGCAACATTTTTTGCATGCAGCTGGTATACATCGGCAATCACACCATCGGTTTCAAGGTTACGTTTACGTAGCACAAACACACCATTTGCATCGGCAGTGTTTTCGTTTAGTCCACCGGAATTACTGAGTGCTTCAGCAAGGTTTAAACCATAACGGTTTACATCAACTGAACCCGCTTTTTTAACATCTCCTAAAACAAAAACACGCTGTAAATCATTACGGTTTACATGCACTATATCGCCATGTTGTAACAAACGGTTTTGCGAAATATCGCCATGCGCATAAAAATCATCAAGCTTTATTACTTCTGTTTTGTCGCCGCGAGTAAACGTTACTGTGCGCCAATCAGCATTCTCAGTCAGTCCGCCGGCTTGATTTAAGGCATCAATCAATGTGAGTGGTATTTCGGTTACTGGGTATACACCAGGCTTAGTTACTTCGCCAGTTACGTAAGCTTTTTGGCTGCGAAAACCAACCACTTTGATATCAACTTGCGGATCTTCAATCACCCGACTTAAGCGTTTAACTAACTCATTGTGTACTTGTTGTACTGTTTTACCTGCAGCCTGAATATTCGGCGCATAAGCGTAAGTAATGGTACCGTCTGCTTGCACGCGAAAACCATCAAACTCAGCGGTACGTTGTACTGCAGCTGGTATGGTTAATTCTGGGTGATCCCATACACCAATGGTAAGTACATCACCTACACCAAGTATGTATTCGTAATTATTAACATTTAAACCATCAAGGCTTGAAGGTGACTTAGTTTTTTTGCGCGATTGTTTTTGCTGATAAATTAAAGATGAGTCAATAATTTGAATATTTACTTTTTCAAGGTCTTGTTCAAGGTTTTTTGTTTGTTCACCCGATTCGATTCCTTCGAAATGGCTACCGGGGATGATTGTACAACCTGTCATTGTTAGCAACGTGAGTGATGCTACAAGTGTTTTACAGCTTAGCGCCATTGTTTATTCCCAAATAATATTAAATTCTAAAACTTTCAGCTTATTTTAAATATATTGCTGTTATTTTTTGCTGGCTAATTAAAGCATGGCTATCCTTGCTTCGCAAGGTTGCTTGCACGTTTACTGTGCAAGCAGTTAACTTTTTTGTTAATTTAGTTAAAAGCTTCGGGCTTCGGGCTTCGGGCTTCGGGCTTCGG
>NZ_JACJEZ010000095.1:0-6982 GCF_014164365.1 Pseudoalteromonas sp. SG43-6 | reverse complement strand
CGATTTAATCACGGCGCGAGATTTGTAACCTAGTGGGCTAAGTAAAAATTGAGCAAAGCTTCCGCGTCCTGCTCACGCCCCTTACTTACATCCATGTAAGTAACAAAGAGTTAATCGCCCCTAGGAAGAACCCTTCGGGCAGCGCGTGTTTGGCATTGATGCTGCGTTATCGCCTATTTATGGGGAACAACCACACTACATAGGCTCTGCCTTGCCTAAATACCAAACACACTGCTGCAAATTCAACCTCGAAAGATAAACACGCCCTAGTCAATTTTAATATGAAAGTGCTGCAAATTGGTTTTTTCAAGCTGCTCTAGTTCCTGTTTTGATAACCCAACGTAATCAAACCAGAGTGATTTTTCATCACTTTCCACCAGCTGATGTTCGCTCAAAGTAACACATTGACTATAACAACGTGCCTTTTGCATTAACATTGCTAATGGCAATAGTGAATCCCCTTTGGACACACCATTAATCAACTGCGATAACACAGCATTAAAAGGTAAATACCGAAACGCCATTTTATCAATCACCGTCGCCGTGACTTTTAGCGCATGCTGATTAAGTAAAGTACTTAAAAATAACGGATCAGGTTTTAACTCTAACAATGCGGTGTGAAGATCTTTATGTTGGTCTTCTCGGGCAAGGGTTACTTTGCGCTGCCACACTCGTTCGAATGTGCGTAAATAGAGTCGAATCAAAGCTATCTTGCCAACATCGAGTAACATACCCAAAGTAAATGCATGTACTTCATTAATACCATTGAGCTTAGCCAACTCTTGCGCCGCAATCGCGCAAGCCATTGAGTTATCGCGTAGGCGACGCTTTAATAATGGAAATGGTTCGGTGCTGTGTGGCATCCAATGACGTACCGCAAAGGTAGGTACTACAAACTGTAAGTTGTCTAAACCAATATAACGCAGAGCTAAAGAGGGATTATCAACTTTTACCGAAGTATGTTTATTGCGCTGCGCGCGATAATAAGGCAAATTCACAAAAGCAACTAACTCACGTCCTAACCAAGTTAAATCTTTAACTAATGGCTCAAGGCGTCCTACCGATGCTGATTTTACCGCAAGTATGTCTAAAATCGCGGGGACATTATCTTCAATACCAATGATTTCATGTAGTACCGTATCAATATCGGCTAACTGCTTGTTCATGGCAGTATCAATAACTTGATGTAACTGCTGGCTGGCTTGAGCGCGGTACTTATGATGCGAAGTACTGGAGAGTTTACGTATTTTTTGCGCAGCAACTTCAACCTCAAGTAAGGTACGCTGCTTTATCGCTTCACCATAATTTATATCTAGAGTATGAATATAGCCAATTTGACGTTGCGCAAAGCTATGTCCAAGCAACAAGTCATGGGCTCGCTGCTCTAATGCCTTAGCTGTCCTTTGTTGGCGTATTTCATCTGTCATTAATAGTTATCTTTTATAAATAAATTAAGGGAAGCTACTACGTTTGTTAGCATAAGCCTAGAACCGAGTTAAAAAGTTAGCAAGTAATTCAAGTCCTCGCTGCGTTAAAATTGCCTCTGGGTGAAATTGTACCCCCTCTAACGCTAAGCTATTATGAACTAAGCCCATTATTTCATCTAACTGGCCACTTTCAGTTTCGGTCCAAGCGGTGATCTGCAACTCATCAGGAATGCTATCTTGTTCAACAACCAACGAATGATAACGGCAAACTGTTAATGGATTTGGTAAGCCGGCAAATACACCTTGATTAGCATGATAAATTGGCGATGTTTTGCCATGCATCACTTGCTTTGCCCTAACAATGTTCGCACCTAATGCTTGTGCTATTGTTTGATGACCTAAACAAATACCTAAAATTGGAAATTGACCTTTTAGTTGCTCAATAAGCTCCAAAGATATACCCGCTTCATTTGGTGAGCATGGGCCGGGAGATATCACGATATGCTGAGGGTTTAACTGGGCAATTTGACTAACCGAGATCTCATCATTGCGCTTTACTAGCACCTCTTGATCTAAACGTTGAAAATACTGTACCAAATTGTAGGTAAACGAGTCGTAGTTATCGATCATTAAAAGCATGTAATAAAGCACTCAAAATAGAAATTGTTTGCAGGCAACTGCCTGCGTTCATATTCTAACTTAAGCCCGCACGAGTGTCAGTGTTTTGTATTCAGGCAAAGGGAAATTACTTTAATAACGATAATACTGAGCTTGATGTTGATTTATTTTAAATCAGCCCAAGCTCTATTGTATTGGCAAAACGCCTCAGAGCATTTAATTTGACTAAAACCCATGCGTGTTTATCTATCGAGATTAATATGTAACACGCTTTAATAAGGAGCGACCTATGTTAGGCGAAGATCATTCATTAACTAAAGATTTCCCTGAATACCAAAGCACTATCACTAAGCTCAACACTGATAATGAAGAGTTCGCGGCAAGGGCAAAGCAATACAATGCAATTGATAAAGAAATCCGTGTCCTGGAGTTACAAGATGCCCCTATTGATGATGAAGCAATGCATCAATTAAAACACGATAGAATGGCATTAAAAGATTGGCTCCATCAGCAATTAGCTGATGCTGCCAACTAATAATTATATTATATATATCTGGCGCTTATTTAAAACTAAGCGCCCGCACTGAGCCTTAACTCCCTTTCACTCATCCTATTTGCCTAAAATTACATCCATTATGGTGCAAAAGCATTGCTATTCGTTTAGCTTAGAGACAAGCTATCTTTATCTAAGTTAAATAACATTATATTTTATGTGCAAATACATACTCTCGATTGACCAAGGAACGACGAGCTCTCGCGCCATCTTATACACCAAAGATGCCGAGGTTTTTGGCACAGCCCAACAAACTTTCCCGCAGCACTTTGTGCAAAATGGTTGGGTTGAACACGATCCTGTAGATATTTGGCAAACCGTATTCGCGAGCGTTAAAAACGTATTGGCGCAGCAACGGGTAACGGCTGCCGACATTATTGCCATAGGCATTGCTAATCAACGAGAAACCACCTTAGTGTGGAGTAAAAAAACTGGGCAACCTATTTACAACGCGATTGTGTGGCAAGACCGACGCACTAGCCAGTACTGTGATAGTTTGCGCGATGCTGGGCACAGTAAAACCGTCAATGATAAAACCGGCTTATTACTCGATCCGTACTTTTCTGCCACCAAAATTCGTTGGATCTTAGATAACGTCACTGGCGCTAAAGAGCAAGCACAAGCAGGTGAGCTGGCGTTTGGTACGGTAGACACCTACTTACTATGGCAATTAACCGATGGTAAAGTACACAAAACCGATGCAACCAATGCCTCTCGCACATTACTGTTTAACATTCACCAGCAATGCTGGGATGAAGACTTACTCGCCTTATTTGATATTCCAGCCTCGATGCTACCTGAAGTAATGGACTCAGCGGCTGACTTTGGTGTTACTAGCAGCGAGTTATTTGGTGGTGAAATTCCAATTAACGGCATAGCGGGTGATCAGCAAGCCGCTTTAATTGGCCAAGCTTGTTTTGAAGAAGGTATGGCAAAAAGCACCTACGGAACAGGCTGTTTTTTAATGCTTAACACCGGCGATAAAGCACTAAAGTCAAACAATCGCTTATTAACCACCATCGCATATAGACTTAACGGCAAACCTACGTATGCCATTGAAGGCAGTATTTTTATGGCAGGTGCCACCATGCAGTGGATTGTAGAGGGCTTGAAATTATTAGAAAGCGCGGGAGAAAGTGAAGCCCTCGTCAAAGGTGTTCCCTTAGATCATGGGGTATTTTTAGTGCCCTCTTTTACAGGTTTAGGCGCTCCCTATTGGGATGCCAATGCCCGAGGTGCTATTTTAGGGCTTACTCGAGATTCAGGTATTAGTACGATTGTCGCTGCAGCTTTGCAATCAGTGGGTTATCAAACTAAAGATTTACAAAAAGCGATGGAAGGGGATGGCTTGCGCCCCAGCATCTTGCGCGTTGACGGCGGTATGGCTAATAATAATTGGGCTATGGAGTTTTTAGCTAATATTTTAGGTGCGAGTGTTGAGCGCCCCACCTTAACCGAAACCACCTCGCTTGGCGTCGCCTATTTAGCAGGCCTGCAAAGTGGTGTTTATGAATCAACAGCACAACTGGCAACTATGTGGCGATGTGACCGCCGCTTTGAGCCAACTATGAGTAGCTTTGAGCGTAACGATTTATATGCAAAATGGCTACATTGTATTGCGCAAGTGACGCTTGCTAATAATCCGCAGAATGACGGCTAATCGCGTTAATATAATCTGGCATTAACAACTAACTTTAAGGTTCACCCGTGCAGTTACTCGATAACGAATATGATTTACTTGTCATTGGCGGTGGCATTAATGGTGCTGGTATTGCAGCAGATGCAAGTGGTAGAGGCTTGAAAGTATTATTGTGTGAGCAAGACGATTTAGCCTCAGCCACCTCATCAAACAGCAGTAAGCTTATTCATGGCGGGCTGCGCTATTTAGAGCACTATCAATTTAGGTTAGTAAAAGAAGCATTGCTAGAGCGTGAAGTGTTATTAAAAAAAGCACCGCATATTATTTGGCCGCTCTCGTTTAGGCTTCCTCATCAGTCACATTTGCGGCCGCCATGGATGATCCGCCTAGGATTATTTATTTACGACCATCTAGGAAAACGAGACACGCTACCCGCTTCCAAGTCGATTATTTTCACAAAAGACAGTGTGCTAAATGCATCAATTACACAAGGGTTTGAATATGCTGATGGCTGGGTAGATGACGCGCGTTTAGTGATCTTAAACGCCCTTGCCGCCGAACAACACGGAGCAACCATAGCAACGCGTACTCGTTGTATCAAGGCACAGCGCAATATTGAACATTGGGATGTAACTCTAGCGCAACAAACGACCCAGCAGCAACTACAAATCAAAGCCAAATGCATTGTTAATGCCGCAGGCCCTTGGGTTGCTTCATTGTTTGATAATGTATTTATTCAGCCATCACCACAGCATATTCGCTTAGTCAAAGGCAGCCATATCGTGGTGCCACGTATTCATCACGAGCCATGTGCCTATATTCTCCAAAATGAAGATCAACGTATTGTTTTTGTCATTCCTTTTGAAGATGACTATTCCTTGATTGGTACTACGGATGAAGAATATACCGGCACCATTAAAGATGTAAAAATTAGCGAACAAGAGATTAGTTACTTAATCAATATTACTAATCATTACTTTAAAACCCCGATTGAAGCGACTGATATAGTACATACATTCAGTGGCGTACGGCCATTACTCGATGACCACTCAGCAGATGCTCAAGCTGTAACCCGCGATTATAAGCTGATATTAAATAATGATGATAATCAGGCTGCTTTGTTAAGTGTGTTTGGCGGAAAAATAACTACTTATCGAAAACTGGCAGAAAATGCTGTGGACAAACTCGCGCTATTTTATCCTCATATGACTGAAGCGTGGACAAAAAGCGCGCCGTTACCAGGCGGAGATTTTAGTGAAAAAGCGACGTTAATAACGCAACTACAAGTAAAATACAATTGGTTGCCTGAGTTATTATTAAATAGGCTGGTACGCTCCTATGGCACGCTAACTAATGCACTGCTAGGTAATTGCAGTGCATTTGCTGACTTAGGTTGTCATTTTGGCCATGGTCTATACGCTCAAGAAGTCGATTACCTAATTGCCAAAGAGTGGGCAAAAACCAGCGATGACATATTGTGGCGTAGAACAAAGCTCGGGCTACGCTTTAGTAAAGCGCAAGTCACCGCTTTAGATAACTACTTGCGCACCTTAAATTACTAACTACACATTAAGAAGCTGCAATAAAATGCTCATTTAAGGCTGCTTTTTCAATACTAGATAAAGCTTGCTTAGCTTTAGCGGCAAAGTCGTAACGTACCAGCACTGTTTTACCGATTGCGCAGCATTTATCTTGCTGCCACGCCTCTTGGCGAAGCACAAATGAGCTGCTGCCAATATGCTCTACCAATGTTTTAATATTTACTTCATGCGAGTAAAACAACTCACCTACAAACGACACCTCAATTTTAGCAATAATAAGCTTCCAATCGTGAGGATTTAAATCGGGGGTAAAAAATTTAAAAATAGGTGCACGTGCGGCTTCAAACCAAACAGGGAGTACGGTATTGTTGATGTGTCCGAGTGCATCCGTTTCGCTAAAGCGCGGCATCACTTTTTCAGTAAACATAATAATCCAATAATAATTAAACAGGTAACTCATGACGGACTTTATCCGCGTGTATGACAACGCGCTCAGTAATGACTTTTGCGATAACTTTATCACCACCTTTTCGCAAAGCCCGCATATAAAACAAGGGATGACATCAGGCGGCATAGATCTTAATAAAAAAGATAGCCACGACTTACACTTAAACAATCATCCTGAATACGCTGAGCAATTAAAACATATTCAACAAACTACTGCACAATATGTTTTTAACTACATTGAAGAACATATTTTTATAATGATTGGGGCGTTTGGTTTAAAAGTGTACCACCCCCAAACAGGACAACCTGTTGATTTAACGCAAGCTAATTTTGACGAGGTAGGTAAACCGCAATTACCTTTATTGGTACAGCAAATTTTTCGACTCGGTAATATCCAAGCGCAAAAATACGAAGTTAACAAAGGCGGCTACCCGTATTGGCATAGTGAAGTGTACCCACAGTTACACCATAACGAAGCACTGCATCGAGTATTGTTATTTATGTTTTATTTAAACGATGTTGAAGAAGGCGGTGAAACCGAGTTTTATTATCAAAATCGTAAGATAGCTCCGAAAAAAGGCACTATGGTGATTGCCCCAGGCTACTTTACTCATACTCATCGCGGTAATAAACCTGTGTCGAATGATAAATATATTTTAACGTCGTGGGTGCTGTTTAACCGCGCAGAACAAATATACGGGCAGCCACAGGCCTAAGCGGTAAGCGGTAAGCGGTAAGCGGTAAGCGGTAAGCGGTA